>CAXXOQ010000019.1:0-16006 GCA_963664185.2 Caldilineaceae bacterium
GCGACTGCAACCCAACCGATCATGAATTCAAACGGCAGGCATTCTAAACCAACACAACCACACACTTCCAACACACCTAAAAAAACAGCCTCCGCAACGCAGGGCCACGGAGGCTGAAAATCCAAACCTAGGGAGGGTGTTGGACATTCAGTCTAACACATGGAACACAAGCCAACAACTTTTTCCACACCGGACACTGTGCGAACGCGAAACCGACCATCAAGCCTTGGCCAACAGTGTTTCAAACAGGTCTTCGCTGTCGTCGAAGGTGACAACATCCAACCGAGTCTGCGATCTGCAAGGCATCGGTTACGTGGCGGTGGCGCACGTAAAAACCGCGGCAGCACCGCCCGTCCATCATGGTGGTGGCATGCCCGATAGTCCGTGAACCACTCCCCTCGCGGAGACTTCACGGCGGCTTCCAACGCCATCTATGTCCAGGTGCGAGTCTCGCTTGTAGATGCAGGTCTGACAAGAAGTCTCTCGCACTTTCATGTTGCCGCCCTTGCCGTTACGCTGTGGTACCACAAGTCATGCAGGGTACCACAGCCAGGTGCGACAACCCCAGCATCACCATGTGGCGCCGAGCATCATGTTCCATTCCCGGACCGACTGGGGAAACATCCGGCAGGCCCTCGCGTTCCGCCAAACGTTCCGCCACATGTTCTCGGATGCGTTGATGCACTTCCTGCAGGCCCTGGGCCGCATCCACCTTGAACCAGCGTTGGGGATCGGACGCGGCCAACACACGGTAGCCGTTCCTGACCCGTTGTTGGAAGTCCAGACCGAGGGCCCTCGAAACGGTTTGGTTCCTGCACTCGCCCCATGCCAACAAGAGGGTCCAGGTCCAGCCAAACAGTCAAGTCCGGACACAGGCCGCCGGAGGCGTACTGCACAAGCGGGTGCAGTTTTTTCCAGATCCTGCCCGCGGCCCAAAGCCCTGGTAAGCCAGGGTGCTGTCTGAAAAGCGGTCACATACAACCACCTTGCCATCCGCCAGGGCTGGCCCCACCGTTTCGGATATCAACTGGTGCGCGGGCCGCCAGGAACAGCATCGTTTCAGCCTTCAGGTCCAACGGGTGGGGTGAGGGCATCAATACGACATCCCGCAGGGCTTCACCAATGGGGCTGCTGCCGGGCTCCCGCAGGGACACTACTTGAAGACCTTGTTCCCGCATGCTGTCGCACAGCAGTTTGGCCTGTGTGGTCTTTCCCCGGAGCCATCTTGACCTTCCAGAGTGATGAACATCATCAGCCCCCATTACAAACAGGATGGATGTGAAGTTTCCGTGTCGCGGTCGTCAACCAGGTCCAGTTTGCCACACAGCCATCCCCCCAGCTGTTCACCGGTGGGGCCTCCGGCATTGTCCTCAACAACACCCGCGTCCCCGCCCGTCTTCAAGCCAAACTCGAAATTGGATCCGTACTTTTTCTGATGGAATCTGGGGTCCAACAGCACCAGGGAGCGGCGTGCACCGCCCAGCGTGCGCATGCTGTCCACCAGCCTCTGTACCGACCCCATCGATTCGGGCATGGTGTATTCCGCAAAGTATTCGTATCCCTGAGCGTCAATCCCCATGTTGTCAGCCGCATGCTTGTGGGACACCTGCGGCGCCGAGAAGGGGATTTTTGCCCACCACGACCCAAACGCACGTCCACACCCTCGTCAAGTCCAATTCGGCCCAGATTGCGGCCCGTCACCATCAGCAGGGGAGGCCCGGGCTTTCAACAATTGGCTGCGCACTGCCAAGGGCGCATGGTTGCGCGCCTGCACTGTGACCAAGTCCCGGCTCAGATTTTCAGGGGGTTCCCAAAACCCGCCCTCATCACCGGGAGGGCGGTATGACCAGTACACATCCCGGCAAAAGACTGCCCTTGGTCCTCCGGGTAAAGTTCGGCACAGAGGTTGTCCAGCCACTCCAAGGTTTGGCTGCCGGCCAATTTCGGGGTGGTGCACAACACAGGATCCAAGTCGAGGCGTCCATTCATGTCCCGACAACGAATGCCGCCCCAAGCCCAAACGCAGCGACAGCCAGCCGTGTTCGTTCCAATTGGACCCGCGACTTGTCATCTACCAACTTCCCTGACTGTTGGGCCATGTTGCGCAACCCATCCCAAGGCAGGAAACTGGATTCGCCCGAAAGTCAGCAGTTCGTCGTGGGGCACTCCCTCGGCAGCCTCGCTTCCGGGGGCCGACAGGCCAAAAGACGGCTTCCTTGTTGTTTGTGGAGCCGGTCAACAAAGGATGCAGCATGTTGGCCGTGGCTGTAATTTGCTCCCCCACCAGCCTGACATCGGCAAGGTGATGAGGTTCCAGCTTGCCGTACAGATTGCGCAGGCATTGCCGCAGGGTCAGGATGCGTTCCATTAGGCCCTGCCCGTGTGTTGAGCAAAACTCCTTGTAGGGCCGCATGCGCTGCAAGGAATCCAAAGTCAGGTTGAGGGGATACTCGGAATCCATCAACCAAACCCGCAAGTTGTGCACCAACTCAGGGACGCCACCCAAAAAAGAAGCGTAGCCCTCCCGCAAGCGCATGGCAGGGCATCCTTCAAGGCATCCAACTCGTCCTGCCACAGGCTGTTGCCGTCCAACCTGCAACTGGTTCCCACACAGGGACAGCACGCCGATCCTGCAAAAACGGTATCTGATTCAGCTTGAGCGCATACTGTTCCCGCTCGCCATCCCTACGGGCCAGGTGCCAGGCATCGTCCACCACAATGGCATTGAACAGGGACAAGGTGTCCGGTTCCGTACGGTGAATGTGTTCGAGGGAGGGCGTGTTCCACCACCACAATCTCGCCGTCGGTATCCGCCCAGCGACCAATGTTCAGGTTCAAAGGGCCCCATCCCGTCCCCTGCGGGGGAGCTTTCCGTCCCCTGTATGGAAGGCCAGTGCAAACATCTCGTCCAAGGCCAAAGTGGGCATGCCGTGCTGGGTGGGGAAAACGCAACCAGCGCCGTGACGGATCGTGTGCGAATGTCAACCAGCACAGCACTTTGGCCAGAAACCGGGATTCGCCGAAATCCCGTGCGTCTTCCCGGTCGTCCAGTGTACGGTTGGACAGCCAGGCGTGCAGGCGGTTCAAGTCCACACCACTCCGGGGATCCAACATTTGCTGTGCCTCGCCGTCCGCCAACAGGCATTCGGCCAAGCTTCCAAAAGTATCTCCCGTCCCCACACTCGGCACTGCCACCAGCACGCGGTGTCCGCTGTCCGCTGCATAACGCCGCACTCCGTCCACAACCCCTTGCAGACCTTCCGAATGCATTCCCGTACAAACCAAACTCTCCCCCGCATGTCGGAGATCAAGGCTTCCGAGAACTGTTCCTCAACCACCGGATCCGCCTGCACTTCCGCAACGGCGGGCCTGACAGAGATTGCGCTCCCTGGCGAGGTGAAATCGGCGAATTGCAACCGGGGGGCTTCTGCATCCGGTTCCAGTCCGCGGGACATGAGTTCCTCAAGAAACAGAAGGCGCGGCGGCCAGTCGTCCGGCGTATGCTGCAAGATGGTCAGCAGAACGGGATTGCTCAAGCCTCCCAGGTAATCGGAAGATGTGAACAGGGTTAGCATCTCGGCCGTCTGCACGGCATCGGCATAGGCGCGGTGCCCCCCGCCCGGCAAGCCTAAAACCGGTGCCACGCGGGAGAGGGCTGTGGTCATCAGGGACGGTTGACAAATGATCACCAGGTCGCGTGTGTCCAGGATGCGAAGGTGGCTCAAGTCCAATCCGGCGGCGGCCAGAAACCCTATTTCGTGCTTGGTGTTGTGGGCCACGAAACAGGTGCCCAAATCCAGGAATGCCTGCAACTCGTCCCTGATGTCGGCCATGCGCGGAGCCCCGGCCACGTCTTCATCGTGGATGCCGGTCAATTCCACGATGTCGGGGGGAATGGGAACACCCGGATCCACCAACACGTCAAACCGTTCGGCGTTTTTCAACTCAACGTGGGGCGTGCCCCACGTGTAGCGCAAGGCCCCCACTTCAATGATGTGGTCCGTGTCGGGGTCCAACCCCGTCGTTTCCAGATCCAGCACTACAAACTCGGTACCATGTACGGAACGACGGTACCCAGCAGCGTACTTCAAGACATCCAACTTCATGCACCCCTCCTATTGCCAAATGCCACCATGCCGGGCTTGGAAGTTGGAATTGTACCCGCTGGCGGAGGCTGCACGCGGCAACCTTGCAGCGCAAGGGGCCATCCTGAAGTCACATCAAGGCATCCCAGTTGATTTCCGTGGGCGGCGGAACCACCTCGTTGCACGCCAGCCGTTGCAGGTGTTCCAAGAACTGCTGTATCTGCATGTGGAGAATGTGCGGGGGCAACAATGACTGGGGGGCGGCCGAGCATCCGGTGCCGGATCCGTCCCACCCATGCAAAAACGCCAAACGCTGGAAGCCATGCACGCACGCCAAGCGTTGATGGACCTGCATGCAAACATAGCTGGCCATCAACATGGACAGCACGCCATGCAAAAAACCCTCACGCGCCTCGCATTCCAGATCGCAAGGGACATCCTCCAGCATGGTTGATCCACACATGCTGCGGGCCTGCATCAACATGTTGATCCACAACTGGGACGGGCTGTCGCCATTCACGGACACGGACATCCGCCTAAAACAACTTGAGGCTACGCCATCATTGTAAAGGACAATGAAACGAAATGCACTGCACGGAAACCGCGGGCACCGATCAAGCCCCAGCCAAATCCATATGCTACGATGAAGGTCTTAGCGAGAATCCACACTCCCGCGCACTCCTGCCGTTACCTGCTGTTGTTGCAGGACGGCCCCAACGACAGGGGCGGCCATCTCAAAGGGACGAGGATTTGGACTTGTTCAGCACACAGAGCACTCCCGCATCGACCCACCATGCTTCAAGAGAGCCAACAACCGTCCCCCCCCTGCATCAAGGTTTGGCGAAACCCTGCGCCAATTGCGCAAACAGGCCAAACTGACACAACGACAACTGGCTGCCAAAATCGATGTGGACCACACTTACATCTCCAAGCTGGAACACGATGCGCCGCCCCCCAGCCTGAAGATCATCAAGCAGGTGGCATTCGTGCTGTCCGCCCGCTTGCAGTCTGACAGCACCACATTGACGGACAGACTCACACTGATGGCAGGCAAACTGCCCCCCGACATTGTGGGCATTCTGTGCAGGCACCCCCACATGATCGCCCAGCTGAGGGAGCTGGAAAACCAGGACTGATCTAATCGCCTTCAGGGTGCACGCCATTCAAGATTGGCATGCGCTTGGGGTGTGCGCGGATAAAGCTACGCGCTGACGAGGCGCATGGACTTGTAGAGTTCGCCAGTTGCCGCAAGGCATGGTGGCAAAACTGCTGCCTGTACTGAATCAAAGCTTCGATGATTTGTGGTTCCGTCATGATCTCCGGCATGAGGTCGGAAGCCAGATGCCCATGCCGGAGGGCGTCGGCGGGGTTGGTCTCCACATATTGACAGGCCACGGAAACAAGTTGCCACAAGGGCAACTCCTGATGCTGAGGGGGGGCCTCCATGTCGACGGGCACGTCATCCAATGGCATGTCCAATTCGAGTGAGGGTGTGTACATGCGAGAAGCTCCTTGAATTTTACATGTCAACGTCATTCGCAAGCAACAGGCTTACCATGCGCAGGCGCCACCGGTGCAAGCAGGTTTAGGGAGATTTACAAGGGTGTGCCTTTGCAAGGTCCAAGACAAAACGAACAAGCACAGGCCAAGCAGACGAAGGCATCGAAGCGTTCCATCCCGGACAAGCCCTTGTGCACGTGCACAACCCGCTTGCCCCCGGCCATTTGCGGGATTCCTGAACGACTACACCTCAAACACTTGCCCCCTGCCTGGGCTCCGGAAGCTGGGTCAGGAGATGCCATCGGGCGTCTTGGACGCCGGTGCGACTTTCCATGTGTGCGTTTTCGCCTGGTCGCCATTGGAGACACTCTCATGTGTTGTGGGCAGGCAAAAGCTTGGGGCTTGCACGATGCTTCACGGTCAACGTCTTGCCCGCCAGCAGGGACACTTGCCGCGATAAGGCGTTCGACCACAGGGACATACGCTTGTGCCCATGATGCGAAGGCAGGGCCATGGCCAGCCCTGCGGATGCGACCGCTTCCACAGCACTGGCTACGAAGTCCTGATACTTGCGTCGAGTGGCGTGGCAGGCATCCACCTGCGCCGAATTGGACCTGGAACCGCCCCGAGTGCTGGCGTAGAGATATTCCCTCGGTGCATTCAAGGTCTCGTTCCACACCAACACGTAGGAGTCCCGGCCGCCGGGAACGTTCAGTTCCCGGATGTTCAGAACACGGGAACTGAACATCTCCACAAACACAGGAACAGGATCTGCGGCCACATCCATCAAGGATGAAATCGCACACTCATCGTGGAGGTCGTGTGCGTCATTCGGCTTGTCCTGCAAGCGGCAGAAGGCCCCGTGTGGGTACATGCCGGTTTCGTAGTGTGGTTGCACCATGATGACAACTGGCATTTTCATCACTCCCTTGGTCTGGCGCAGTGATGTTCCATGGTAGCACAGTGTTGAATGGTATGGCAACTTGATTTTCACCTTCGCCGTTTTCAACCTGGCATGCGATTGCCAGGTCCGCGGGCTCGACCGTGCGGCTTTCCGGTGCAGGATGCCCAGGATTCATCGACAAGGCACCGCCCGGCACTCGGCTTGAAACAACACCGCAGGCAGGCTCAAAACGGGGGCGGCATGCAATCTTTTTTGTGGTAGGGAGGCAGGGCGCGACATTTACAGCCCCCTGCCTCCCTACCTGTAAGGTAGAGGCGGCCCTGGTAGTGAAGCCCTCCGGCCGAGGGGAATCGCCTCAAAACGTAGCATGATCCGACAGTCCGCGTAGCATGATCCGACACTCTACGTAGCATGATCCGACGCTTTTGTAGCATGATCCGACAGTCGCGTAGCATGATCCGACACTCCGCCAAGCAAGGCTGAAACCCACACATCAACGCGCTGTACGGGAGCCGTTCCCAACCCCCTGCAGCGGCCTGGCATCCAAGCCAGGCTCCGCGTGTCGGGACGCGCCCGGGACAGGCTTTCAGGCTGCGCTTGTGGTAGCATAGCCAGACTTCAGAAACCAACACCAACCGCGGCAAATGCCAACCCGCCAATGCCCGGCAAGGATGAATTTCATGTTGTCACGTATGCGCTTAAATCCATCGCAGGAAACGGAATGGCAGGATTCCGGCACTCAGCTCTTGCTGCTTGAGCGTGAGCGCAAGGCCGATGCCAAGGTGGTCGAGTCCCTACGGGAACATGCCCGCCGCCACCAAGAGGGGGACGCTCCCCCTGATCCTGCCCTGCCACCCACGCCCCCTCATTCGCCCCAGCCCTCGCCTGTGCAAGCTACGTGACAACCTGGGCGGAGATAGCACCCGACATTCTGTGCCGGTTGCTGGGCGAACCCAACCCGCGCCTCTCCAACCAGCGCGAATTGCGCTGGGGGCGCAAAGGCAGTTTGAAACTGGACCTGAACTCCGGGTCGATTTTCGACTTCCAGGATTACAAGGGGTATGGAGTGTTGGGATTCACCATGGCTGTCGAGTCCCTATCCAGTAAAACAGCCGCCGCCGAGCATCTTCGGAGCTTGGGCTTCCAACTGCCAGAGAATCCCAAGCCATCATTGGGGTATGCCAATTCGCCCCCTGGGGCCCAAAACACCACTCCGCGGACGGAATCGGAAAACCGTCCGCCCGCGGCCGTAGACGGTCAGGATTCGTTCTGGAAGGTGGATTTGCCGCGCCTGGACTACGCCCCTATTCCAGATCACCCGCAACACCCACTGAATCTGTGGGCCCAACACAAGTGTGGACGCCAAGCGGCCCAACACCCTTGGCCTGCGGTGTGTCGTTGGCTCAAGGGCAATGGCAGTGACGACCCTGGCTTGAACTGGATTGGCGGCATGGCCGTCATGGTGCCGCTGGCCCCTTTTCAGGCTTGGGGGAAGCCACCTTTGCAGACCGAATCCATACACGGCATTCATGCCGTGTACGTGAACAGGGACGGAACCCAGCACTACCGCTTCGGCAACGGTACCAACTGCAAGCTTCACTGGCACAACGGCCTTCAGTACCCGACACGGAGTGTGAGCGGTTGCGTGTGCATGTTGGGCGAAATCCAGATTGACAGACCCTTGGCCATTTGCGAGGGGATAGCGGATGCACTCGCCATTCATTGGCATACGGGCCACCCGGTCATTGCCAGCCTGGGCGGATTGCAAAAACTGCTGGGGGCGGTGCCGCTTCTGAAGTTCTACACAAACTTCCCCTACCAGGTCACGTTGGACATCTGGCCGGACCGCGACATCAAGGCCAGCCCGCGTACGGGACTGCGAGCCGGTCAATGCGGGGCTTTGCGTTTGTGGCAATCCCTGACGGCTTGCGGCGTGAATGAGGAACGGATACGCATTGCGGTTTACGAGGAGGGCTGCAAGGATGCTGCCGAACACTGGCAGACTGCGACGGCAGTGCTTGCCCACCAGGCGGGTTGACGGGAGTGCCGCGGGCACGGGGCGCAAGCCTCCTTTCCATATGCTAGACTGGCAAATGCGAGTCAGCAGCGTCAACCCCATTTCCAGCATCGCATCGCAACAGCGTGTTGGCAGTGTTTGCTCGCGCCCCCTTGGTCTGGGGAGGAAGGGCGCCGCGGCGCCCTTCCTTGCTTTTGGGGGTTGGAGACTTTCGTCACAGTTCCATATGGGAGGGGGCTGGCTTTGTGAACGAACAACCTGAAACCGTATGGGATGGCTACCTCACACGGTTCGCGACATTCCTGGGCATCACCCGCCCCCCGCCCCAACCCCATGTGCTGGGACAGCACATTCGGGACGAGTTGGCCAAGTCGCCCCCCTGTCCCGAATTTGTTGCCGCCTTGACGGAGACAAAGGAACGCATCCAAGCGGACATTCTGGACCAGAAACACGGTAAGCAAACTCCACCCTTGCCCCATGCAGAGGACTGGGTGGACTTCATGGCCTTCTTCAACCTGATGCAGGGAAAGACTGTGTCCCTGACGACGGACGAGTTGGTTGCTGCCATGTGGGCTGTGTGGTGCAAGGACTGTGAACGACGCTCACAGGCGAACCGCTCTCAGGATTGGTGTTCCGTCCTCATCTCCCTGTTCCGACATTGGCTTGCCTACGGTTACGAGAAAACCCGCCGCAACCAACGCAAACACCCATTGCTGCCATTCACACTGTTACAGTCGGAATGCCCGTCCGACATCAAGCGGGGTGCCTACCCGCCGGCACACTTCGCATCCTCTGTGCAACTCGGTACGGAAATGCCCTCGCCCCTGGCAGTCCTGCCGGGCTTTGGACAGGAACGTGAATTGCGGCAAAGCTGGCCGCTGGAGCTGTGGGACTCCCTCGCGGCCGCCCGGGAAAGCACCACGCGGAGAGCCCCTTTTGCCCTGTGCCTGTTCCTAGAGGGCATTTTGGGTGTGAACATGGCGGATTGGGGCGAGCTCAAAACCGTCACCATGCCCTTGCGCGAACTGCTGTCGTATCTGTTCCCCAATCCGGCTCGCCAACCCCGCCCGGCTGAATACCTGCCGGGCCTAACCGAAGCTGCCGAAGTGTTGGACCGGGCTTGGATTCCGGTGATGCGCACTGATGGCGTGTATGCCCAGCGCGTTGTTCAGGTGGGGCACATCCCCCTGGGTCGCGGGGCCTTGAACAGGGAAGTGACCTTGCGCGTGGACCTCCCTCCCTCCCCCGTGGAGAAAGTACAGGGTGCCTCTGTCAACCGGCGCCTGCTGCGTCAGTTGGCGGCATCCAGAACACAGCACCGCTGCTACATCAACTTGAGCTACTTGCTTCACGATCCCGGCACTACCCTCAAGCCTACGCGCAAGGGATGGTCGGGTGTTCGATGGAGTCGCAAGGTGGAAGACTACCCCCTGCTGACGCGGGGGGGCATTGTCAACCTGTGCCATCCGCGGCACGGCAACGCCCCCAATCACCGCTATCGCCTGGTTCGTTCCCGGGAAACCTTGCAACAACTGGAAGCTCGAGGCGTCATACACCTGCATGCCGAAGGACGGCACAACCTACGCATCCTGCCCGGCCGCCTGCATGCCGGTTACGCGGTCCAATTCAATGACTAGATATGCAATCATGGGCCATCGTTGCTACACTGGGTGCGATGGCTGGTTGCCTGCATGCGCCGAGGCTGAGTCCCAGGCAGCCGGATCAGGACGATGCCTCATTCCGGCAAGCAGGACTTCCCACCAACCATGAAATCCCTTCGAAGATACGGCGTGGTCTGCTTTGACAGGCAAGCCATGACAGACAGTGGCGAACCGTCTGTCCGTCACTTCGCCATGGAACAGGATGCCCGCGAATTCGTCAGCCTCTGCCGGGCTGTGTATGGCGAAAACACAACCGGCCTGTACGCTTGCCGCGTCCACATGAAAGTCTCGGAACGTGAAGCTGGCCTGGGTTGGTTCATTGAAGACTTGTCCGTACCGACCACCGCCCCCCCGTACAACCATTTCTTTGCCCGAGCCAACTTGCAAAGCAGCCTGACCAGTTGGCTCGAACACCTTTTCGACTTGCCTGACGATGCATTCAAGGTGCCGGGCATGGAGTTCCAGGACGTGCACATCCTGGACACAGGCTCGCAAACACAGGGGGTGGCGTTGTGAATCGTTCCTCGCCGTGGGCCATGAAGGCCCGCGTCACAATCCGTGAACTGGACACAAACCGGGTGGAAGTCAGCATTCCACCCGGACACTACCTCTACGCCAACCAACAGGGTTCTCTGTCTCCAGACACGGAAGTCTACAGGGCACACCCGGACGGGTATGTCCAAACGCTTGTCCAACACCGGGAATGGAAGTCTGTGGGGCCACACCTGGACAGGCACAGCATACGCATCCTGGACGGATACCCCGACACGCTGCTGCAAACCATACGCAAAGCTCATCGCAAGCGCATGTCCGCATTCCACAGGCATCAGGAACAAGACCTTCAATCCATCCAGCTTTGAGAGGCCCTCATACAAACTGCAAATGCGCGTTCTCATCATGTTGGGCAGCATGGGTGTACACTGTGTTGAATGAAAGGTCAAGCAGGGTTGTTGAACAGTGGCTGAAAACCAAATCTACAAGGGGCACGATCTGGTCATCACCCCCGTGGGCGTTCACCACTTGCACATGGCCAGCCTGCATCAACCCTGGCTTGAACGTTTCATCACCCTCAAGCCTGACGGCGACAACACGCTGACCTGGCATGTGCATCATGGCATTGAGGATTCCTCGGACACGGAGGCGGATCAGAGGGACACCTGGCTGTTCTGGAATTTCGGCGATGCCATTCAATGTGCAGCTGACGAGTTGACGAACCAATTGGAGTGTTTGCCACCTCCGCGCACACTACAGGATGTCCGTGATGCACGCGATCACGCCGCCGCCCATTGTTCAACCCTCCCTTTCTGGGATCAACGATGAAAACTGACGAAACCCGCATGCAGCGCGACTTTCGCCGGGTTGGCGAGTTCGCTGCCAGAAACAAAACCCCAACCCGCAAAGACGCATTGGCCGGCAGGGAACTGTTGCTCATGCTGTGGGGAGAATTGCCGGGGCAACCCGAAAGGGGCATACTTACCGTAGCCGAAGCTCAACAACTCCGCCAGGTATCAGCAACGCCCCCCAAACGGAACCCCAAATCATGATCACGACCTTTCCCCAGCCAGTGTTGGACACTACGGCACAGGTTGGGGATGTGGAGGCGGCATTGGGTTTGGCTGTGTCCTCGGATACGCAAGGCCCGCAACCCTATGTCATCTTTGACATGGACGGCACCTTGGCCTGTGATCACCACCGCATCCACCACCTGACGGTCCACCCCAAGGAGTGGACCCTGTACAACTCCAAGTGCTCCCAGGACAAGCCCCTGCGGCACGCCATTTTGCTTTTCACGCTGTTGCTGGAATCGGGGGCCCGCCTGGAGATTTGGACTGGTCGTCCTCACTCGCGCAGGCCCGATACGGAAGCCTGGCTCAAGCAACACATACCGGCCTACGACACGCAGACCGTCAAGTTGCGGATGCGGCCCGACAGCGACACCAGAGACCCGCTGGTGCTAAAGCAGGAATGGCTGGATCAGGAACACCAAAAACCCATGTTGGTGTTCGATGACCGTCTGCAGAATGTGCAATGGTTCAGGTCGCAAGGCATCCCCTGTTACCACGTCTCCGACAACGACTACTAGGCAGCCGCACTGACCAGGTTGGAAACCTGGCCAAGTCTGTTCCGCTGCTCCGTTTTGCTACAAGGAAGCAGGCACCGAAACGTCTGCCGTGTCGTTCAAAGGGGTGTCGGGTTCACTCCAGGGCGCAGGGTTGTCCCCCCAAGCCAAGGCCCGGACAAACAGCAAGTCGGACAATTGTGCGTGTTCGAATATGCGGCTAGGATCCCAACCCTCCGCCAGTAGATTCTCAGGCATGCGTTCCTGTTCCGTCAGCCGGGCGCGCAACAGGTTTCTGGCCAGTTGCGCCGGTGAAGTCAAGTGGGCTTCATCGACTCCTGCAGTCCGCAAGGCTTGCAGGGTGGTTCTGTCGTCGGGTCTGTGGATACCCGCAATGCAGGATGCCAACAGGGGCGTGTAACCATGCCGTTCCACCAACCAGATCATGTGGTCCAGGATGTCGCCGGCTGCCTTTTCCAAGGTGGTGGCGGTCAAGCCTTCCCCTTGGCCCAACCCTGCGCTGGTGTCCAAGGGGGGCCACTGTGGGACTTCCAGTGGCATCCACAGGCCTTCGTCCTTGCCTTGCGCCTGCATGGTGGCGGCGGCTTTTTCCAAAATGGGCAGCCCGTCCAGCTTGAATGACAATTGTTGGAGCAGGGCGACACAGTCCTCGGTGGACGTGTCGTTATCCAACAAGAGCGCAACATCATCCACGAAGTCAAAACCCAGTTGTTCAGCCAAACAGAACAAGCGCAGGAGATACCCGGAGACGTTGTAGGTGCTGGTGTCCATGCTGCCTGCCTGGAACATGTCCAGGTACCTGTGCACAACAGCAATCTTTACCTTGTCGTTGTAGGCAAGGCCGGTCACGGACTGTGCATCGGCTGGCCTGTAGACATGGGTTCCATTGGCGTGGACGGTTATGTGCGTGCCGCAAAGGAGGCAGCAGTCGCGCTTCCTTTGCAGTTCGTAATCATCGATGGTGTCCATGCCCCGGGGCAAGTTCAACATCAGATCCCTGTGCCAGACATGGAAGTGCTCGCTGAAGACAGAGGAGTACTCCATGCACACCGGAGGTTGAGGATGGAGCGTGTGCGCCACATTGGAAACTGTGCCGTCCTGCAGGTCCACCCACTCCAGTTCCACGGTTTTGGACGAGGTCCCTTCAGCCTCCATGCCTGCTTGGCGCAAGAACGCATGGGTGAAGGCATGGGGTGACCCCTCCGCGGGCACAGGCCCTTCGGTATCCAAGGGTGACAGGTTTGTGCCCACACTCCAATTCGTACCCGCATGATGCACCAGATAGCGTGTTGAAGGTTCCGGTTGCATGACGCTCAAAACGCCGCGCCCATCCGTTTGGATTTTGTACAGGGTGTGCCGGTCTTGTTTGTCCCCGTCCATGACCAGCTCGGCAGACCACTTCCATCCTGTCCAATCCCGGTCAGGATCACCGGACATGGCAGAGCGCGCATAGCCCAGCACATGCGAAGGAAGGCGGTTCAGCCCCACATAGTAGGTGATTCTCTGGTGGCAGGGCCGTTCCGTCCGGACCCCAGCCGGTAACATGCAACCTCATGCGCCTCCTCCCCTTCGCGCCTTGCCAAGACAAATGGGATTCTGCCACATGTGCCTTATGGTCAACCAGGCTTCCGCAAGCACCAGTAC
This sequence comes from Caldilineaceae bacterium, assembly GCA_963664185.2. Classification (GTDB taxonomy): domain Bacteria; phylum Chloroflexota; class Anaerolineae; order Caldilineales; family Caldilineaceae; genus Bin34. The sequence goes on from CAXXOQ010000019.1 coordinate 13,892, forward strand.
CCCAGGGAGCCGGCGTGGGCTTCCACCCAAATGTCCCCGGTCGTGTTCACGGTACCGACATTGGCGGCGGTGGCCATGCTGACCCTGTACCAGCCTGCCTGTGTGTCCAAAATGGGCAGAGGGTCGTTTCGCCGCACCGTACCCAGGACCGCGCTGGAAGTGTCCTGGGCCTCATACACATTGGTGGTCTGCGCCGTCACGATGAAGGCGCGCTCGCAGATCTCACCGGGTGCAGGTGTGTAATACCCAATCACCACAAACTGCATGTTCCCCGACCCAATGTAAACCTTGCCGGCCGTCGGGTCTTGCTGGCCAGCCGAAGGGGCGGAAACACCACCGGAGTTGGCAGGTTGCATGGGGGGCTGGGTGAACTCAACATCCACCACCGGCAGGGATGTCAGGGCATCCTCGCTCAAGGGAATGAGCATGGGTGCAAACACCCACCCGCCTTCCGGTGTGCCGGGGGCACCTATGCGGGCCCAGGTGTTCCCGTCGGCATCAACTGCCCGTCCAGACAAGGTCACAACACTTTGGTCCGGCAATGACCCAATGACGTAAAGGGACGCTTCACCCATGCCTGGCTTTGAACGAACATTCAAAATGTTCCCGCCCTTTACATCCACCAATGCCTGCACACCTGGCATGTCTTGAGTGATTGTGTCTTGGGACGGGGCTCCCGGCAACACCATGGGTTCAAACGGCTGTGTCCCGGGTGGCAAGGGCGTGGCGGCGGGGATAGCAAGGTGCGGGATGCCTGGGGCTTCGGTTTGGGAGCCGGGCACAACCGAAGCCTGTTCATTGTTCAGGCGCGTTGCGATGATGAGCTGCCACACCAAGAACAGGATGCCGAGCCCACCCCCGCAGTAACTCGCAAGCATCCAAACCTGGGATTTGTTCACTGTGGACTCACTCCTTGTGAGCTTTCTCAACTGCAGGCTGGCCTGTTGGTTGGGGTTTTGCAGGTGTCCGTGCCAGGCATTCTCAAGGGTATGACAACCGGCTGTCGACACGGACATTCAGTCTACACGAAGAACCTATCCCTGGTGATGACCACCTCGGATTTGTAGGCGTGTTGGGCATTCTTGACCTTTACCCGCACGGCATGGAACCCGTGTTCGCACACCAGTTCCAGTACGCGGGGAGACGCATCATAGGTCATGACAAAGGGTTGTTCGCAGTCCGCCAGCAAACCGAACAAACAGGCATGGTCCAACTCGTAATGGCTGTACAAGCGTTGCCCCTGCTTCCCTCCGGCCGTATAGGGCGGGTCCACAAACAAGGCTACCTGTTCAGTCTTGTGGGCCTCCAGCAGGGACGGCAGGCAGGACATGGCATCGACGTTCCGAAACCGCAGGCGTTCGGAAACCGCCTGGATGTTCCGGATCCGTTTGATCAAGGTGTTGGGATACCAGCGTGCCGTCAGCCCGCGTCCCCCATCGCCTTTCCGAATGCTGCCGGCCCCGGGAGCCAAAATCCCTGAACGCCGAGTGCGGTTTCGCACCAAGGTTCGGAAACCCAACTCCAACCCGCAAGCAGGTCCATGCCTGTCCCACTCGGCCAAAATCTCATCCGTGGGCTGAAAGTCGGCAATCAACCCGATCAATTCCTCTCCCCGCTCCAACACGGCCTGCCAAAAGGCAGCGAGGTGGGGGTCCAGGTCCATCATCACGGCTGTCATTCCTTTGCCCTCACTAACAGCCGTGAGGGAAGCCGTGCCGCCGCCGCAAAAGGGTTCCATCAACAACGACGGCCGCACCTTCTCGAAAAACACTCGCAGGTGGGGGATCAACCAGGTTTTCCCGCCCGGATAGCGCAAGGGAGACCTTTGCGGAACCTGTGACACGTTGCAGGCCGGAATCAACGAGGTCGGAACTGTTTTCAGCTGACATGGAACCATGTCAGGCAGTGTACCACTCACATCCCCAACACACTGCTTCCAGGGGGCTTCACCTGCGTTTATGCTTGGGCGCGCGCATAATGCGCGCATCCGCGCGTGCGTGCGCGCGCAAGGGGATGCAAACCAACTGTTGTTTGTAATTTAGCACAGCACCCACCCATTCATGTTTCAGGGCGGATATTTGGAATCGTATGTGCGCCTCTGTGCGTGCGCCTGGG
>CAXXOQ010000020.1:0-3596 GCA_963664185.2 Caldilineaceae bacterium
AGCGAAACTGCAAGAGTTATTTCCGGCCGCACCTGTCTTGCCGACACCGGCCAAGGGGGAAGAGCCCCTGTGTGTATTCCGAGGGACGGATCGTCAAGCCTTTGGGGGCAGGTCCCATGGGGTCCTGGCCTTGGTGTGACAGGATGAAGGCCCGGCAGTAAATCACTGGAATTGTTTCCGAGACTGTGACTAGCCTTCCAGAAGCTGTGGGCTGGAGCCGTAGAACGGAGGAAGCTCTGAATACTTCGGATCCGTTGAGAGAAGGCGAATGAACCACTGAGTTTCTTGTGGTATGAAATGTAGGAAAAATCTGGAAACAGTCGTATTTGCCCTTAAGTTCTACTCCCTCTCTGCCCACAATAATTTGGTACTGTCTCCAGGCCCGGAGGGGGAGGATTCCGTGGACGGGCCCTGGTTGCTGGACCCACAGCGGTGGCGGAATCAATGCCGACTGCCACACCTTTTTTCTCACGGTCACCGGACCCTCCCGGCAATTGCCATCATGATAGAGATAAGCGGTAACATAGAAGCTGGCATCTACGGTTCGACTAAAATAGCAACCAGGCGAAAACACAATTTCCGTGCGCAGATCCTTCCCTGCACTGCCGGTCTCTGAAATGTCATGAGCGGAATGTTCCGTTTGCACTGGACTATGGCATCCATGTGGTCTTGTGAAGCCGGTGGGGCTTGGCCATCAAAAGGAAGTTGCCCACTATGGTTTCGTGTGATATGGGTTTCATTGGCCCGCACCATCCCGGTGTTGGCGTGGCCTTGCCATAGCCTCGCCCTGACTTTCGGGTGTGAATGCCATCACTCTGCCCAAACCTGCGGGATATCGGAATCCCGCGTGCCCGCAGGAGTAAAGGACGGCAGGACAGACCACGCACCCTCGTTGCTGCTCATTACCGGAAGCCGGAGATTCAGTGACCTATGAATGCATTCCTCCGTGCCCAATTGCGGGAACTGCCGTCGCTCCATGGGCTTCTGGACATGCCGCAAGCGCAGGACCTGGCGATCCAATACGGCCAAACCCTTACAACGGCATGCGCCCGGGAAGTTCTGGAACGGGTACGCCAGCAGTTGCGCGGGGGAGAGGTCCCGGCTACTGACCTGCAGGATCTCGCGGACGCCCTGGCGTTGGCCCTGGAGCAGAAATTCGCCTCCAGTCTTGTTCCCGTCATCAACGCGACCGGCGTGATCCTGCACACCAATCTGGGACGGGCTCCCCTGAGTGCACCGGCCCTGGCCGCCGTCAACCGGGTAGCGCAGGGATACTGTTCCCTGGAATACAGTCTGGAACAGGGAGCCCGTTCCCACCGCTATATGCATTGCCGGACATTTCTCCGGCAGCTGACCGGGGCCCCGGATGCGGTTGTGGTCAACAACAATGCCGCGGCCATGCTGCTCATTCTCTCGGCCTTTTGTCAGGATCAGGAGGTGATCATAAGCCGCAGTCAGCTTCTGGAAATCGGCGGCGGCTTTCGCATCCCGGACATTCTGGCGCAGAGCGGCGCCCGTCTGGTGGAAGTGGGTACCACGAACCGGACCTATGTGGCGGACTTTGAACGGGCCCTGACGCCGGATACCGCCGCCATTCTCCAGGTGCATGCCAGCAATTTTCGCCAGACCGGGTTTGTACATCAACCCGCCCTTGTGGATCTGGTGGCCATGGTGACAGCCCATAACGAAAGCCAAAAAGGTGAAGTACGGGTGTTTCATGATCTGGGAAGCGGTCTGCTTCGGCCGGACAGCCAGGCCTTCCAAAGCGAATATACTGTAGCCCAGAGCGTGCAGGAGGGCGCCGATCTGACCGCCTTCAGCGGTGACAAGCTGCTGGGAGGTCCCCAGGCCGGAATCATCGTAGGAGATCAGGAACTCGTGGCGCGTCTGCTGCGCCACCCCCTGATGCGGGTGTTGCGTGTGGACAAAATGGTGTTGGCCGCGTTGGCCGCTACCCTGGAGGCCCACCTTGCGGATCGGGCCTCACAGGAAGTGCCGGTGCTGGCGATGGGGGTCCAGTCCCTGTCCGCGCTCCGGGACCGGGCAGCGCCCCTGGTGGACCGGATCCGGCAGGCGGGGATGGATGCCCACATCGTTGAAACAGAGGCGGCCGCGGGAGGAGGCAGTTTGCCCCAATTCCCGATTCGGTCTGTGGCAATAGCCCTGCACCTAGATCAGCCCGATACCAGTTCGGCACAGTTGCGCTCCGGGCAACCGCCCGTCGTGGCCCGCATTGCGCAGGATCGGTTGCTCCTGGATCTGCGCACCGTCTTGCCGGCACAGGATCCTGTCCTGTTACAGGCGGTACTGGCCCTGAGGGGATAGATCGGCCATGTGCGGACCGGATTCATGTCCCCAGGACTGCCTGTTTCTGAAGCTGGGGGGGTCCCTGCTGACAGACAAGACACGACCGGAAGCTCTCAGATCCGATTTGGGCCGGGATCTGTGTCGCCAGATTGCCCAGGTCTGGCAGGCCCAGCCGGGCTTGCACCTGTTGCTGGGCATCGGTTCGGGCAGTTTCGGCCATGTACCTGCGCAGCGGTATGGCTTGATGCAGGGGGCCCAGCACGAAGACGCCTGGTACGGCGCGGCCCTGACCGCGGACAGCGCCGCGCGACTGGTGCGCCAGGTGGTGGCCTGGTTGCTGGAATTGCATGTGCCGGCCTGGAGTATCCAGCCCGGTGCGCGCTGGACCACCGCCAACCGTCACCTTGGAGGGGACGATGCCTGGATCATCAAACAGGCATTCCAGCGTGGACTGTTGCCCGTTGTCCATGGCGATATCATGCTGGATGTCCGCCAGGAAGTGGCCATTGCCAGTACGGAGGAAGTGTTTCGTCATTTGGCGTCATTCCTGCGACCGTCACGCATTCTGCTCGCCGGTGAAGTGCCGGGAGTCCTCCGGGATCCCCGGCGGGGTGCGGCACCCTCCAATGTGGTCCCCCGGATAGAGGACAGTAACATGGCGCAACTGGGGCCATCGCTGGGAAGCAGTCGGGGCATTGATGTGACGGGAGGCATGGCGGACAAGGTAAGGACATGCCTGGAAATTGCCCGAGCAAGCCCGGCTACTACCGTGCATATCTTTGATGGCCGTCCCTCTGGTGTCCTGCAGCAAGTGATGCGGGATCCGGATGCGGAGGTGGGCACACGTATCGGTGTCCAATCCCTGCAGGCAGGCGTGGCCAGCTCTCCAGACGGAATTCCGTAGTCTGACTCTCACCGCGGTGGCCTGTTCATCGCTATAATGTCAAGAGTGGGATTGCGTATCTCCTCAATTGACATGCCCTCGTATCACCATCACTCCCCTGCTCTGTCATGATCCTGCGTCTCGTCGGATTCTTTGTGGTCCTCGGCTTCCTGATCTTTGTCCATGAACTGGGCCACTATCTGGCGGCACGGTTTTCCCGGGTCCGGGTGCTGGAATTCGGCATTGGCTATCCGCCGCGTCTGGCCCGGCTGTTTTCGTTTCAGGGCACGGATTTCACCCTGAACTGGATACCCTATGGGGGTTTCGCCCGGCTCAAGGGGATGGACGACCATGACCCGGCCCCGGATTCGTTTTCGGCGGCCGTGGCATGGCGCAAGCTCCTGAT
>CAXXOQ010000021.1:0-14559 GCA_963664185.2 Caldilineaceae bacterium
AGGCCCTGACCCGGGCCCAGGAGTTCACGGAACAGTTCCTGGACACGCATGTGGTCCCCAGGCGCTTCCGGTTCCAGGGCAGTGATTTTCCGCTCATCAACGAAGTGCGGGTCAATCAGATTCTGAGTGGCGAAGTCCCGCTCGCAGACCGCAAGGAAAAACGGCCCTACTTTACGAGCCTGACGGACGAACTGCTTGACAATGAACGCCAGGCGCAGGTGTGTGCCGAGATCGGCCTGGAAGGAATGAAGCATGGGAATGCCGTCCTGATTCTCAGCAAGCCGGCCCATGGACCGGCGCTTTACTGGCATCAGGATCACATGGAATGGCACCATCCCAAATCCGCTTTGCCCTGGCCCAACAAGGTGTTCCTGTCCTACTATATGGTGGATACCACCCGCCACAATGGCTGCCTGCGGGCCATCCCGGGCACCCATAGGCGGCGCATTGAACTGCACGACATTTTGCCGGATGCCCACGAAGAGGAACTGCAGTCCGATGCCATGACCGAAGCCCACCCGGCCTTTCATGACCACCCGGATGCCGTGGACCTGCCGGTGAAGGCCGGCGATCTCATTGTTGCGGACAACCGGGTCCTGCACGCGGCCTGGCCCAACCAGTCGGACCTGCGGCGGCCCCTGATATTGCAGTGGTGGGATGTCTTTCCCTATCCCACGATGCCCAGTTGGTGGGAAGGCGAGGTGCCCTCCGAATTGTCAATGGAATTTGAACCCAGTGACGGGTGGACCCGAACCCCATCCGCGTATCTGAAAGCGTGATGGCCGTCCATACGCACGCCGACTGGCCTCTATCCTCTGCGTGGTGATCGGACTTGCAGGGGCCGGATGAGGGTCTGATGCCGGAAACTGACGTGGGAGATGGTCATCGGGCGCGATGCCAGGCGATTGTCTTGTCTTGTTGGCAGGAGCAGAAGGAGCGAACATGACACAACGTATCCTGACCGAGGCAGAAGCCCGGGCCAAGCGGCATGAACTCCTGCGGGATGGCTATTGCGTGATTCCCGCTGTCCTGACGGGAGAGGCTCTGACCCGTACCCAGGAGTTCACGGACTGGTTCCTGGACACGAATCCTGTCTCCAGGCGGTGGCGCTTCCAGGGCAGTGCCTTTACGCTTGTCAACGAAGTGCGGGTCAATCAGATCCTGGCGGGTGAAGTTTCGATCCCGGACCCCAGGGACAGACTCACCCACTTCACGGACCTGACCGACGAACTGCTCCACAATGAACGCCAGGCGCAGGCGTGTGCGGAAATCGGCCTGGAAGGGATGCAACATGGGGATGACATCCTGATTCTCAGCAAGCCGGCCCACGGGCCCGCGCTTTACTGGCATCAGGATCACATGGAATGGCATCATCCCAAATCAGCCCTGCCCTGGCCCAACCGGGTGTTTCTCTCCTACTATCTGGTGGATACCACCCGCCACAATGGCTGCCTGCGGGTCATCCCGGGCACCCATCGCCGGCGCATCGAGCTGCACGACATATTGCCGGATGCCCACGAAGCGGAACTGCAGTCCGATGACACCACCGAAGCCCATCCGGCCTTCCATGACCACCCGGATGCGGTGGATCTGCCCGTGAAGGCCGGCGATCTGGTGATTGGAGACAACCGGGTCCTGCACGCGGCCTGGCCCAATCAGTCGGACCAGCGGCGGCCCCTGCTGTTGCAGTGGTGGAATGTCTTTCCGTATCCCACGATGCCCAGTTGGTGGGAAGGCGAGGTGCCCTCTGAATTGGCAATGGAATTTGAACCCAGGACCGGGTGGACCCGAGCCCCATCCGCGTATCTGAAAGCATGATGGCGGTCGCCCGTACAGCTTCGTCCATTGGCGTCGCCCGGCCTGTGCCATCGCCCGCCCGGTAGCGGATGCCCGGGCTGGACCTTGCGGTTTGGCATCGGGCCCGATGCCAAACGGTCATCCGGGAGGCAAGGTGACCAGTGGTCGGGCCCCTGGACCATCTTCGCCCCAGGACAATACAGGACCGCCATGGTGTCACGTATCCTGACCGTGGCACAGGGCCAATCGCACCATTAAAGTTCCACGATGGCCAAGGGGCAGAATGAGCGTCTGCCGTTCCCTGTCTTCACGGATTCACCCCCATGACCGCTCATGTTGCGATGCAAACAGGCTTTCAGGGATGAGGCCTATCTCCTGCCGGTGTTGTCTCAATAGCTATATCATGATATCGCAGATGCCGGGGGTGATTCCACCGATCCAGCCTCATTCTTCCCAGCCACTTGACAGCAACATTATAAGATGCAATCGCCCTGCCCGCTACGCTTACGGATCGGCCTGGGGAGACCTGCGTCGCAGTGCAGGACTTATGCCATTGCGAGAGACTGGCTGCCCCGTAGCAACTGCTGTCCACCTACAGATTCAGAGTCCCGGCGTAACGCCCCCTACGGCAACGGGTACGGGAGCGCATGGCGGCCCTGCGGCGCGCACGGTCCCCGGTCGGCCTTGCCCGCGACCGCCTCCCGGGCTGGCCCCGATCCCGGACAGGGTCGGGGGACAGGGGGGCTACGGGTGCGTGACCGGGACGGCGCAGCGCGCTCCGGTGCGCGGGTCTGGGCGCTGACAGGAGGCCGGCATGACGGGCCCGGGCTACCCGCGAGGTTCTCAGGGCATCAGGGCTGGCCCGTCCCCCGCAACAGGGCTTCCACGGCCGCGGCCGGGTCCCCCGCGTTCTGGGCAGCTTCCACTACCTGATAGGCCTGGGGCAGGGCTGCCCGACCCCGCTGCTGCAGGTCGGCCATGCAGGCCTCCAGGGTGGCCTCATCCAGGTAGAGAGCGGCGACGCCCCGCAGGGCCTCCACACGAGCCTCCGCCCGGGCCTCCGCCAACTCCTGCTCCCTTTGCTCAATGATCTCCTGGACCAACATGGTGAAATCCTCCAATTTGTCTATGCGCGCCCAAGTCGTCTCCGCCTGCTCGCGCTCCGCGACCCCCGCTCGGGCCAGGGACCAGGGCGCGGTGGTCGCCGCGGCGAACCGCAGGAAGGCCCGGCGCAGCTCCGGATGGTCCATCCGCCCATGCAACTCCCGGATCACCGCCAGGATGCCGGCCGGGTCCGTCTGCCGTTCCAGGGCGAACAGCCCCGGCAACCACCCTTCCTCCGGAATTTTATGCGCGGCCATATGGTGCATGTCAAAGAAAAACAGCGGGAACAGAGACCCCTGTACCAGCGGACCCGGCAACAGGTCCGACAGGGTGGGCGGGTCCCACGCCTGCCGTCCCGTATAGAGCGCCACCAGAATCGGCACCGGCAACCCGGACGCCACCTGAAATGTCCCATCGTCCAGCCCATCCAGCAACTGGGAGAAGGCATAGTGATAGAGACGCAGGATCAGGCGGTTGTCCGGCGCAGACTGGAATTCACAGACCAGCAACAGATAGGCATTCCGGTGGGTCCGGAAGGACCAGTGCCGGTCGCCAAACCGTTCCCGGTAACGGTCAGACACGTAATGGGCCCGATGGGAACGCAGGGACCGGGGCTCCACTTCCCCCAGTTGCAACTGCTGGCTGACAAAGCGGGACCAGTCCAGATTGATCTGGACCTGCTGATGCAGCTGCTTGTATCTGGCGTCATGAATTCCCATTTGCTTCCCCCGTCATGGGCCGGCGGTCCATGCCCCCGGACTTCAGACTCCGGGACACCGACCTCCTGCCGGTATTATAGCACACCCGTCCCGCCCTCCGACGTGCCTCCGCAAGCCTGTCAGGGCCATCGCATCCTGCATGGGAGTCGATTCCGACAACACCTGCAGGAGGCAGTTCTCATCCCCGCCGGCCTGTTTGCGTGGGACGGCGATACCCCCGTGGCCATCGGCGCCTGCTGTAGCAGAGGCAAGGCCCACCGGCGCAGGACGGCCCTGTGGTGGTCCACCTGCCGGTCCGCACGCGGCTTTCCTCCTCACCAAAGGCATCAGGCCGACTATGATCCCCTGGCCACATTCAGTTGCTCTGAGGTCCAGTTTTGGATACGGGAAACGAAGCAGGTGCTGGCGGGTTTCCGGAAGACAGGGAGAAGGGACCAGCGCGCCTTTGCCGTCTTCGTACTGTTCAATCTGCGCCGGAATTGAGGGGGGGCTGGACTTGCCTCTCCTTGTGGATGGGGGCGTGGGTACCTGTGGCACAACGACCCTGAATATCCGTATGACGTGGCAGTCCCTGAATAGCATGACGGGACCACCACCGACCCGTATCCCGTCGGGAAGGATGTATGCTTGAGCCCGGGGTATGACCACGGAGTTCCTGAGCCAGGCCGGTTGGGATAAGGACTACCTCCTGCAAGTATTGTCTCAATAGCCACCTATATGATGCGATTGCCCTGGACCGTGGCACAGGCCGGGGACCAGAGGCAGGAACGCCTGCGGGCCGAAAGTGGCGCAATTCCCGCATGGTGTCGGGATAATCTATAATGCTACAATTATATCATACATTCCGGCGTGGAGCAGGGCAGGACCCTGACGGATCTCCTTGGAGATCCGGTTCTTCACCCCGCATCAAGGGGGATTACCCTCCCCTCCCACAAACTGCAGACAGGATCGGTGGGTCATGGCTCTGGCAACGAAGCCCTGTTGCCCCCGGATGCCGGATCAGTCCGACGTTGCTTTTTGCAACCCGAGGCTGTCTTGCCGCAGGCAGGACAGCATGCAGACTGGGCCCTGCGTGGGCGCCAGTGCAAACATCCGGGGGCCAAGGTGTGCGCTTTATCCCTTTAACGGTGCCGGGTAATGTATATAATGCCCTTTCGCTTCTTGCTCTGGAACCTGTCCATGACCCGCCGCCTGCTATTGCCCCTTGTTTGCCTGGCGACACTGCTGTCGGGCTGTACCTACATGCCTGCCATGTCCGAATACATACTCCGGTATTTGGGATTGCCCCCATGCATCGCGGAGCCCCAGCCCGCCACGGAACCGGACCCGGGACGGGAATTCGCCTGGCCGGAACCTTCGCCGGAATTCCTGGCCGACTTTGATGCGCAGGCCCCATTCCCCCTGGACCCGGTGGTGCAAATGGGACAATTGGACAACGGGTTTACCTACTACATCGTGCCGAACGACGATCCGCCGGACCGTGCCCGCTTTGCCCTGGTGGTCGACGCGGGGGCCATCGACGAAGATGAGGATCAATTGGGGATTGCCCATTTCCTGGAACACATGATGTTCAATGGCACCGAGAACTTCTCGCCGGAAGAACTGCGGGAATACTTTGAAGCCAACGGCATGACCCTGGGCCAGCATCTCAACGCGAGTACAGGACATGAACAGACCACCTATTACCTGAACGTGGATGCAGCCAACGAAGAGGTCATGACCCAGGCGTTTGTGGTCCTGGGGGACTGGGCCATGCGGGCCTTGCTGGATCAGGAGGAAGTGGACAAGGAAAAGGGTGTGGTGGAAGAGGAATGGCGCCTGCGCACTGAAAATGCCTGGGGACGCATTCAGGAACAGATCCTGCAGACCCTGCTGGCAGGGTCACGGTATGCCGAACGCAACGTCATCGGAGACATGGATATCATCCGGGAGCTGACGTCGGAAACCCTGCGCCGCTACTATGAGGATTGGTATCGCCCCGATCTCATGACGCTGGTCGTCACCGGCAGTGTGGATCCGGCCTGGGTGCAAGAGCAGATTCACGTCCAGTTCGGGGAAATGACCCCGGGCCCTGACCCCCGCCCTTCCCTGCAGCCATCCATCCCGCTCAAGGAAGATATCAGCATTGAAATCCTGAGCGATCCGGAATTGCCGGTCGTTTCCCTGGAAGTGCTGCAGCTGATCCGGACCGTACCCGTGGACATCCTGCAGGATGCCCGGAGGGTCCTGATCGAGGATCTGGCCGTCGAGATGTTCAACGAACGCCTGGGCCGCCTGGGCCGTTCCCCGGACTCGGAATTCCAGTCTGCCTGGCTGTCGACCGGTCAGCTGGGAATCGGGGGTGTTTCCATCATCAGCCTCAACACCCATCTGGATGAAGACAAGGTGCTGCCCGGTTTTACGGCAGCCCTGACGGAAATGCTCCGGGCGCAACACCACGGTTTCACGGACAGCGAATTGCACAGGGCCAAGCTGAACCTGCTGGAGGCATTCGATAGCGAGTTTGCCGCGCTGCCCACACGCCGCAACCGGCAGATCCAGGGCGAGATTCTGCGCCATATCCTTTACGGATCGCCCATGAGCGGGATTGCCTTTGAATTTGATTTGGCCAAGCATTATCTGCCCGATATCAGTCTGGCCGAAGTCAACAGTTATATGGCGGGAGCCCTGGATGTGCACAAAAGCCTGGTGCTCCTGACCGCGCCCGAGAAAGACGACCTTGTCCTGCCCGATGCGGAGCAGGTGCAGCTGGCCCTGGACCAGACCCTTGCCCTGCCCCTGGAGCCTTACCAGGATGACAGTCTGGTGGCAGGCACCCAACTGCTGGGCGACCTGCCCCTGCCGGCCTCGATCCTGCAGGAGACATACGATGAAAGACTGGATCTCACCGTGCTCACCTATGCCAATGGGGTGACAGCCCTGCTCAAACCTACGGACTTGGAGGAAAACAGGGTGCAGCTGGACATCGTCAGCAAGGGGGGACATTCGCGGGTAGCCGACGAGGCGTTCTTCGCCACCCAACTCGTGACCCAGGTAGCGGCCGAGAGTGGGGCCGGTCCCTACGATTTCGACAGTCTCGACCAGTTGCTGGCCGGGCAGACGGTGCATCTGTCGCCCTATCTGGAAGATTTGACGGAAGGCTACTGGGGCAGTGCCGCCACGGATGATCTGGAAACCCTGTTTCAGCTCGCCCACCTTTCCCTGACACAGCCACGCTTTGACGAACAACCTTTCCGCAATGTGCTGGACAATCAGCGGGTCAACCTGCAGAACCAGGAACTGGATCCGTTTTTCCAGCTGTATCGTCACCTCCAGACGGTGCTGTATGGTGACGCTCCGCGCAAGCGGATCATGCTGGCGGCCGATCTGGAAGCCATCGATTTTGCGGAGACCCAACAGGTGCATGCCGCACGCCTGGCGGCGCTGGACGCACCCGTTCTGCTCCTGGTCGGGGATTTTGATTTGGCGGAAGGCAAGCAACTGGTCAGTACCTACATCGGCTCGCTGCCCCAGGTGAGTCCAACGGAAACCTGGGAAGACCGCACGGTCCCGGCGCGTACAGGCCCCTTTCAGGAACGCATTTATCATGGCCAGGCTTCCCAGGTGTTTGTGGTGCAGATCCTGATCAACGACCAGATCCCCGAGTTGAGTCCGGAAGACCGGGTGGCCATGGAAGCCCTGTCCCGCATCTTGCGCACCCGGTATGATCGCCAGATCCGCGAAGAACTGGGGGGCGCCTATGCGGTGCAGGCCGGTGTCTCCGTACAGCGCCTGCCGCGCCCGCAGGCGAGTCTGACCATATTCTTTGGCACCGGTGAAGAACAGCTGGAAGAGTTGCTGGCCGCCTCACGCGCTATTCTGGAGGATGTATTGGCCCAGGGCGTGACCCCGGAGGAAGTGGACGCGGCCAAGGCCCAACTGCAACTCCAGCTGGAGACGAGCCGGACCACCAACCGGTATTGGCTCCGGGCCTTGCGGACCGAGTTCCTTTACGGCGAAGCCCAGCTGGAACGTATCGATCAACGTGCGGCGCATGTGGCCAGTGTCACGCCGGAACAGATCAAGCGTCTGATACCGCTGGTGGTGAACACGGACAAGCTGGTGGAACTGGTGCAGCTGCCGGAAGCCAGTGCCCCGGCGGACTGAATCGGAGGCCGGATCAGAAATCGCGCCCCGTTGATTTGCCGGGCACGGCAGGATGACCCGGGATGTGGTTCCTGTCTCCGGGACTGCATCCCGGACCCATGCCCAGCGGCGTGGCCGAGGCAGGCGCCTCGGCGGACGCCAATGCTGCCGGCAATTTCCGGATGGCGGCCAGGGGCTGCTGTGCGGGGACAGTTACACCGGTTACTGTACCAGGTGAACCTTGACGGCACCTGAGTTCTTGTCCGCCGCAGTTTGGAATGCGACTTCAATTTCGGTCAGGGAGTACTCGTGGGTTACCAGCCGGGTGGCGTTGATCTTGCCGGAGGCGATGAGGTCAATGGCGGCATCAAAATCGGTGACCATGCCACTGTAGCCGTAGCACAGGGAGCCGGTCACGATCGGTTCCTTGTTCATGATGGGGGCCAGATCCACTGCCAGGGGCTGGTGGTATCCCCCTACCAGCACTACGGTGCCCTGCCTGCGAATGATGGCCAGGGCATCGTCAAATCCCTGGGCACTGCCCACCGTCTCAATCACGACATCCAGGCCGAAGTCTGCGGTCAGATCCGCCACATAGTCCCGGATATTGGTATCGCTGATGTTGACGACATGATCCGCCCCCAAATCCCGGGCGGCCTGGGCCTGTTGCTCATACTTGACGGTGATTAGGGTTTCCCTGACCCCGATAGCCTTCGCCACAGCCAGGGAATAGAGGCCGATGGTACCGCCGCCAATGACCGCCACCCGGTCCTGATACGTGGCCCCGGACTGGGCCAGGGCCCGATGGCAGACCGCTACCGGTTCCACCAGGGCGCCTTCGGCGAAGCTCATGCTGTCCGGCAGCCGGAAGACGGTGGAGGCATGGGCCATGGTATATTCGGCAAAGCCGCCGTGCCCTCCTTCCCAGCTGATGGTGCGCTGTGCGCAATGGTTGTAAAGGCCTTTGCGGCAATACAGGCAGGTACTACAGTTGGAGGTCACCTCGACTGCAATCCTGTCCCCCGGCTTGACGGAGGCCACACCTTCGCCTACTTCCGTGACGACCCCACAGGTTTCGTGGCCGGCGGCGTGCGTAAGGGACTGGGGCCAGTGACCGAAGTACGCATGCAGATCACTGCCACAGATACCCGTGCATTGGGTGTCTATGACCACGTAACCGGGAGGTGGCTTGACATAGTCGACATCCCGGATGCCGATTTCGCGAATGCCGGAATAGATGCCTGCCTTCATGTGCCTATCCTATAGGGGATGATTGGTAGGGTTGGAGAGCGCGTCGAAAGTCCAATCCAGGGAATGCGCCGGATCAGGCATGCAGACGCACAACTTCCATTGTGCGGCAACTGGCGGAATGATGTCAAGGACAAAAAGGACACTCGGACATTGGGTTGCTGCAGCCCTGTTCCTTGCTTTGCCCCTGTCTCTGTGTGGAGGATCTGGCATCTGGGCACTGGGTAACTGGCGCGTGTCCAAGTTGCGGTATGTCACTGTCAGTTCCGAACGCTGTCAAGATACAGACCTGAACTATTGACAAGCCTCACAGGATGGAGGGAGCCAAGTCGCCCTCGGCTTCTTGCTGTTGCCAAGAGACATTGCCAGGACGGCACTGGCTGTGGGCGGGGGGCCTCTGCCGATAGTCGGCAAGGCAGCCTTGTCGTGTCTGGGGGGTGTGTCCTTCCTGGATCCTTGCCCCCACCGTTGCCAGGTCATCAGGATGCTGGGCATCGGGTCCCGTGGGCGGAGGCCCTGATCCAGGTGGACCCGCCACGGCGGGATGAATCCCCTCCCCATCCCGACGGGCAACGCCAGGCCACCTGCCTGCAGCGTGTGCCCGGGGTGGGGCCCATGCTGACCTCCATCCTGTGGGCGGAACTGCCGGAACTGGGCCACCTCCACCGCCGCCTGATCGCCGCGCTCGTGGGGGTAGCGCCCTCCACCATGACCGTGGCCCGTACCGCGGTGCCCGTCGGGTGTGGTGAGGACGGTCGGCGGTGCGCCGGGTGCTGTACATGGCCACGTTGACGGCGGTCCCATGGAACCCGGTCCTGCGCACCTTCTATACCCGGTTGCGTGCCCGGGGCAAACCAACCCAGGTGGTCCTGACCGCCGCCATGCGCCAACGGCTGAGGGGCCCTATCAGGCTGTCTAAAGGAAATAGCAGGTGATGGATGGAAACCACCGCCTGTCAATATTTCCCGTTGACCGAGTTACCGTCGTATATTTGCAGGCTTCGACTCGATGCACTGGAGACCACTATGAAATCTCTGCCTGAAGGACAGCGTAAAACCTGGCTACGGCCCTGGCATATGTTGACTACGGCTCACCGACAGGTTCACCAGTATGCTCACCGCTTGCCTACAGCACCTGACATATTTCCTCTGCACGATGCCGCCATGGCATGGGGTGTGGTGACTCTGGCGTATTCGGGGATAGAACAGGCCATGAAGTGTCTGCTGGAGATGCGGGATATATGCCCACCCCACAGTCACCATATAGGCGCACTCTTTCTGCGCCTGGCTTCCGAGGAACGGGATGTGCTGGAAACCAGCCATCGGGATTACCGTGTACTGTACCCCGAGATTCCCTACGAGACGGCAGCGGAATTTCTGCAGGCACTGGATCAGGGGTATGGAAAGTGGCGTTACATATTGAAAGAAGGCATGGACGAGATTCCCCCAACTCACCCTGGCTGGATGGTGGAGATCTGGTCCGCCCTGAACGACATGATCAAGGCACGCGTAGGCAATGATCATGGATTGAACACTGTCCTGCGCCGCATCCAGAACGCCATGGCGTTGGCCATAGAACAGCACTGGCACACGGGTATCGTTGCGGAAGATGACGAGCCGCCCCTGACCCAGAATGACCTGGATCAAACCGGCACCGACTATGTTACCTGGATCAAGCGGTATCCTAACTGGATCCGGGCCTATGCAGACCTGCTCTGGCACGAGGCACAGGGCACCCTGGATCGTCTTGGCGGCAGTCCGGCTTTCCACCTTGTGCTGCAGCGTGGCCTCCGTGTGTTTCATCAGGAACTCAGAGACCGACCCGACCCGGATTTCACGCGGTTTGTGGAAATGGCCCGGCGTGGGGTCTTGTTCTAATGCTACAGTTGTAGAATATGCGGTTTCGGGTATTGGCGCCGGTAATGACAGAACATGGCCTGCCATGGGTGTTGGCAACGCCACGGGGACCAGACCAGAATGCGCGACACCTCCCGGGGGACCTGCAGCACCAGACGCCACCACAGACGCCGGATCGCGGCTACGCGCTGGACAGTGCTTCCCTGCACCGCAGCCGAGCCATCCGGGAGGCCCGGCTCGAACTGAAGGAGCGGGGCATCGGGCTGTGGTACCTGCCCCCCTACGCCCCGGAACGGAACAACATCGAGCGGACCTTCCGGGACGCCAAGCATCAGGCCCTGCTGGTCCGCACCTACCCCACCGCCCAGCGCCTGATCGCGGCCACCCACAAGGGGTTCTGCCAGTTGCAGCAACAAATTGGATCTCAACATTAGTTGATCATTCCCGGGCGGAAATTCACGCGGTGGCGCGCTTATAGGTCCAGGTGGCAGCGGTGAGCATGATCACCGTGGTCGCGGCCAGGACCCAGAGACCCGGGAGTATGGACTCCCACTCCCAGCCGGCAATGATGATCGTCCGCACGGCCACCAGCACATAGTCAACCGGGTTCAGGGTCACCGCCCACTTGAACCATCCGGTAAGGAATTCCTTCGGCATGAATCCCGTTGTGAGGAAAGCCAGCGGCATGAACATCAGCTGGGTGTTCTGAGTCATCTGCATGCTCTTGGACTTCAGGGCGATTATCAGGCCGATGCAGGCGGTGGCGATCCCGAAGACCGTGGTAATGCCGATGATGGCCACCAGGCCTATCCAACCGCCCTGGAAGTTGACCCCGAGGGCCAGGGCCAACGCGACGATGACGAGCACCTGCGTCAGGGCCCGCGTGCCCGATCGGAGCAGCGTGCCCATGAGCATCGCAAAGCGGTTTACGGGCGCCAGCAGCAGCTTGTCGAAGTAGCCGGACAGCATGTCGGTGAGCAGGGAGAAGGCGACATCGGCGCCGTTCATGACCACGGCCATCACGATGATCATGCCGGTAATGTAGGCAGCGTAGTCCTCCGCGGGGAAGCCGGGAATATTGGTCATGCCCCTGAGAGGCGTCCCGAAGAAGAGGAACATGAACACGGACGGGACCAGCGTGGAAATGACGAGGGCCGGCTGGCCCAGCAAGGCCTTGAGGTTACGCAGATAGATGAAATAGGTTTCGCGGGCAATGTTCATGGGGGCTACCTCCTGTTCAGGCCCATCAATGGGCGCATCATCTTGCTGACCTCGTCACCGGTGGCTTCTTCCGCCCGAATCGTGCGGCCGGTGTGCTTGAGGAAGACGTCGTCGAGAGTCGGCCGCGCGACCGAGAGACTGGCGACCGGGATCCGGTTATCGTGAAGCAGGCCGACCAGATCGGGGACCGCCGCACTGCCGTTCTGGACGGTGACGGTGATACCACCGTCTACTCTGTCGATCCCGTCAACGTATCCTTGCTGGCCAACGAGTCCCTCAGCCCTTTCGTGCAGCGCATCGTCGGGACCGTCACCGGAGCCATGGAGGACGATCTGCACGACATCGCCGCCCATCTCGGCCTTGAGCGACTCAGGCGAACCACGGGCGACGATCTGTCCGTGGTCAATGATAGCGATGTTGTGGCAGAGACGGTCGGCTTCCTCCATTACCTGGGTTGTGAGCAGGATGGTAACGCCCTTCGCGTTCAGGTCGTCGAGGTGCTCCCACATCGCGATGCGGCTCTGGGGGTCCAGGCCGACCGTCGGCTCATCGAGGAAGAGGATGTCCGGATCGTGCATGAGGGCGCCGGCCAGATCAATGCGGCGGCGCATGCCGCCCGAGTAGGTGCCGACCCGCTGTCTGGCCACATGCGCCAATCCCACCAGCTCAAGCAGCTCTTCGGCTCTCCGCCGTGCCTCGTGTTGGGAGAGGCCGTAGAGCACACCCTGAAGCTTGAGGAAGTCCCTGCCCGTGGCGAGGTCGTCAATACCCACTTCCTGCATCGCGAACCCGATGCTCTGGCGGATAGCCTTCGAGTCGGCGTCCACATCGTACCCCGCCACGGTGACGGTGCCTGATGTCTTCCTGAGCAGCGTGGCGAGTATCTTCATCGTGGTGGTCTTGCCCGCGCCGTTGGGCCCGAGGAAACCGAAGAAACCCTCCCTGGGGATGTCGAAGTCAATACCCGCCACGGCGCGGGTACCGCTCGGATAGATCTTCACGAGATCCCGGACCTCGATCATGTATTCGTAAGGCATTTGTTACCTCCCTTGCAGAGCTTGACAGAGACAGTTGCCGGGGAGTACCATAAGCAAGGCAGGCGCAGACAAAGTTTCCCGTGCCGAAGGGTGCTTGGTACGCGCTCTGGCCTGGTAAAGCTCGGCCCCCCGAAGGCCGGGCTTTACATTTGCTCAACTATGGGTTAGCCGATGGCATCGGGCTCTCCTAATCGCGTGGTCTCGTAGGCGGCGGTGTTGGCCAGCATCGTCTTGATGGTGGTCACGAACTGGTCCCTTTCCCCTTCGTCGATCCCCTTCAGGAGCATGTGGTTGTTCGCTTCTATCTGCACCGCAAGCTCCTCCAGCAGAACCTTCCCCTTCTCGGTAACGCTCAGCCTTGTTGAACGCCTGTCGTGTTGCGATGGCTCCCGCTTGAGCAGGCCCCGCTGGGCGAGGCTGTGGACGTTCCGGCTCACTGCAGCGGGGTCTATAGGCATCACTCTGGCGAGCCCACTGACCGTATCCGCACGGCCCTCGGAACATATCATGAGGATCCCGAACTGGGGTGGGGTTATGTCGTAGGGGATGAGTCGCCTGGTCAGACATCTCAGGGACGCCGTGGCAAGGCTGTTGATCCAAAAGCACAGGTCCTCCTGGGGACGCGTACTGCATTTCGAAATGTGTTCCATGGCCAGAGAATATACATCCTGTTAATATGATTGTCAAATCATGTATCGATAAATGCTTTCTGCAAACAGCGGAACCATAAGGGATCAATGAGGCGGGACTGAGCGTTGTGTAGCAGTGCTTGAGCGTAGTGACACGGGAAAAGTGGACCACCCGCCGTCTTCCATCGTGTTGGCTGCAATACCATGGAAGGTGTAGCGGACGTACCAGGTGGAGTTGTACAGGCGGGTGTGCCGGACCGTCGGTACGGGCCGACCATACACGACTGACCCTGATACCAAGAGGACCCAGGCCCTGCTCCCCTCTCCGGCCCTCACGCCCCCAGTACCACTGGCCCTGACTGCAGAGACGGGGAAAGAGCGAATGTTCCGTGTAATTCCAGCGCCAGCATCAGGGTCTATCCCTGCATGGGCATCAGGCGAGGGCAGGGATGTGCCGGATTCAGCATGCTCCCTGGTGGCGCCGCAACGCAAGTTTCCCGTCACATGACCACAACATTGCCTCATGTTGCTCGCACAGGGGCATCTGTAAACTGTCCCGGGTCATGCGGGCAGGCAAGGGACTTGGCAACCCTGACAGACGGCGCAGGCAGGTATAGCGTACCTCCGTGGGGACCAGCCCCCACAACTCCCTGCCATCTTAACGGCCCCTGGTACTGGATCACAGATGGATTGCGAAGAATTACAACAATATTGTTGACAACAGAATTGTTGAATGATAGGATTGTTACATTTGGCTATGGAGATACGCCATGAAATCAGCTACGGGTCGTTGGGTTAGCGGTGAAGACTTCTTTGATCGGGA
>CAXXOQ010000022.1:0-6233 GCA_963664185.2 Caldilineaceae bacterium
CGGCCAGCTCCGCAATCCGCTGGCGTGTGCCCCGATGCCAGCGCCGGGGCACCGGCACGACACAGGGGGCGTCGTCGGTGCGGGGCAGGGCGTCAGCCTGGCCTCCGCAGACCACGACGGAAACCTGATACTGCCGCGCCATGAGATGCCGGGCGAGCAGCGCCGTGTAGTCGCCTATGCCCCCGATTTGGGGCGGGTATTCGCCCGTGACGAACACTACATGCATGCGATGTCCTGTCCCGGTTCAAGGGCCTTCTGCCGGCAGGCCGCAACCCAGGCGGATCTGGCGGTACAGTTGCCCCTGATCCCGCATCCGGGGCAGGGACAGCCATTCTGTGTCATGCCCGGCAGGCACAATCTGCACGTACTGGGTGATGCGTCCCACCAGTTGTACCTCACGGATCGCGTGCCACGGTATCTCCCGCCAGGCATATCCCGGCCGCCGCCAGGTCACGCCCTCCTGCGTACAGATCAGGCAGGCCCCCAGCCACTGCAGGTGTACGCCGGCCAGCACCAGGCACAGCATGATCATGATCAGGGTGCCGGCATCCCGGTCCCGGGCAAAATCCCAGCCCAGAAGCCCGCCCAAGCCCAGCAACGCGCCTCCCAGCCACCCATAGGCAGGATGCACACGATAGACGGCCAGAGGAGCCGGGGCCGCGCTCGGCGCGGGGAACCGCTCCCTGTTCACAGCACCCCGGGCGCAGGCACGCGAAAATCCTTCAGGCGCAGGGTATGCAGCAGCATGTACTGGGCAAACTCCTCGATCCGTTCCTGTATCCCGGTCTCGGTCAGGCAATCCCCATCGAAATAGCGATAGACTGAAGGCAGGGAAATCTGTTGCGGAATGCAGTGTCCGCCTACCCCCCGCACCACTGTCCGCAGGTGGCTGAGGGCATGGACCGCGCCCAGATCCCCGCCGGCAATCCCGATGAGGCCAAACATCTTGTGCTCCAGCTGGTCGTACTGCAGCAGATCCAGGGCATTCTTGAGCACACCGCTGAAGCTGTTGTGATACTCCGGCGTGGCCAGGACAATCCCGTCCGCCCGCCCGATGCGTGTGCGCAGCGCTGTCGTGTCGGGGTTGTCCGCCGTGTCCCGGGGGCTTTTGCACAAAGGCAAATCCATATCAGCCAGATCCAGCATATCGGTCCGGGCACCGCGTGCCTCCAGTTCTGCCATGACGCACACCAGCAGTTTGCGGGTATAGCTCTCGGCGCCCCGCATGCTGCCACAGATGCCTGCGATATGGACTTCCCTTTCCTTCATCGGCCTGACCCGTCCCCCAAGATCCTTGTTGTCTGCCTGTCCCATGCCCACGGACAACGCAATGGATTATAGCGAAAGGGCTCTCTATGCAGTTGAAATTCTGCCCGTGTGTGACCTGCCCGTTGCGATGGGCGGGCCCTGGTTTGCCGTGGGTAGCGTACCGGTTTTGCCGGTGCTGTCTGCCCCGTGGCCGCAGACCAGTCGGCGAAAGTGGAGATCAATTCGGGGGCAATTGCCCATTTGAAACATAGTTTCGCAAATCATCTCTTATACTTACGCGTTGCCTGATAGGCCGACAGAGGGATGCCAGATGGACTTGGGAAGGAGCGTACAGGGTTCTACATGACTGTCCTGCCTGACACGGAAGCGACTGCGCGTCCTGCGGAGGCGGTCCGCGTAATCGATTACGAGCACAGCCCCTACCGCACCGAGTTCTGGGAACATGGGGACCGGAGCTATGAAGATGCGGTGGAACGGCTGGCCCTGCGCCGTCTCCTGCCTGGATCCGGCCGGCGCCTGGTGGATCTGGGAGCCGGTTTTGGCCGCCTCGCGAACGAATATGGCCAGTATCGCCAGGTCGTGCTGTTTGACTACAGCCGCACCATGCTGCGGCAGGCCGTGGAACGCTGGGGCCACGACCCCCGTTTCGTGTTTGTGGCCGGCAATGTATATCAAATGCCCTTGCGACCGGAAAGCATGGATACCGTAATCATGATCCGGGTGATGCATCACCTGGAACAGAGCCTGCAGGCTCTCCGGCAGATTGACGCCATCCTGCGCCCGGGCGGCGTGTCGCTGCTGGAGTATGCCAACAAGCGCAATCTCAAGGCCCTGGTGCGGCATGCCCTGGGACAACAGGCCTGGTCCCCCCATGCCCGGGAACCAGTGGAGTTCGTGGAAATGAATTTCAATTTCCACCCGGACTGGATGCAGGCCCAGCTGGCCCATACGAACCTGGTGTGTGAAAGACGCTATGGGGTGTCGCATTTCCGGGTGCCATGGCTCAAGCGCATGGTGCCGGGACACTGGCTGGCATCGCTGGACAGTCACTGGTTCCGGTGGGGGGGACATTATCCCCTGGCCCCCAGCGTATTTCTGCGTGCGGTGAAGCAGGGGACGACCTTCACGCCCCCGGGGGCAGCCAATGAGGAGGATACTCTCCCATCCTGGCTGTGCTGTCCGCATTGTCCGCAAGGGCGGCTGGTACAGCCGGAGGCCCGTTGCCTGCATTGTCCGGACTGCAGGCGGAATTATGCAAAGCAGCACGGCATCTGGGATTTCAAGAACGCCGTGAATTGACAGGACTGTTGGTGTGCATGCAGAGGAGTGAGAAACCAATGAGCGAGATGGGTGTTGTGCTGACTGACGAGAATGTGCAGGCCGGCGGCATGGATGCTGCCGGCTTCAAGGACCACGTCCTGGCTCTGGGTGAAGCCCAGGGCTCCGTGGATTTTGGCGAAATCCTGGATGTGATGCCCGAGCTCGACAAGGACACGGATCTTTTGCAGGATCTGTTTTCCACCTTGATCGAGCGGGGTGTGGAGATCACGGATCCCAACGACGACCTGGCCAATGCCGAGGACCTGGAGGATGAGGGGACGGAACTGGACTATCTGGAGCAATATCCGGATGGGATCAACGATTCGGTCGCCCTGTATCTTCAGGACATTGGCAAGGTGCCGTTGCTGACGGCCGCCCAGGAGGTACAGCTGGCCAAGCGCATTGAAGTCGGCGAGGAAGCCAAGGCCCAGCTCGACAATCCCGAGCTGGCGCTGACCGAGGATGAAAAGGACGAACTGCATTGGCTGGTGCTGGATGGTGAGGATGCCGTCAATCATCTCATCTCCGCCAATTGCCGGCTGGTGGTCAGCGTGGCCAAGAAGTATACAGGCCGCGGCGTGCCCCTGCTCGATCTGGTGCAGGAAGGCAACAGTGGCCTGATCCGGGCGGTATCCAAATTTGACTACCACCGCGGCTTCAAGTTCAGCACCTATGCCACCTGGTGGATCCGGCAGGCCGTCACCCGGGCCATTGCCGATCAGGGACGTACCATCCGGGTCCCGGTGCACATGCATGAGCAAATCAACCGGCTTACCCGTACCCGGCACATGCTGTCCCAGATGCTGGGCCGTGAACCCACGATCAACGAGTTGGCCGAAGAGATGGAGATGCTGCCCAACAAGGTGGAGCACATCATGCGGGTCAATCAGCACCCCAAGAGCCTGGAGCAGCCTGTGGGAGAAGAAGAGGATAGCACCCTGGGCGACTTTATCTCCGACGACGAGGCCGACAGCCCGCCGGATTCCACCAACCAGACGATGCTGCGGGAGGCCATTGAGGAAATTATCCAGGAACTGACGCCCCGGGAGATCCAGACGCTGCTGCTGCGTTTTGGCATGGTGGGGGACTATACCTATACCCTGGAGGAAGTGGGCCGCAAATTCGGTATCACCCGCGAGCGCGTACGCCAGATCGAAACCCAGGCCCTGAACCGCTTGCGCCATTCCAGCCGCAAACGGAGCCTGAACTGGTTTGTGTAGGGCGTTGATGCCCAATTGCCTGGGGGAAGTGCCTGCCTGGGCAGACAATGTTTACGGGAACACAGGGATAGCCCACGACAACCCCTGCGCCGTGCAACTCCCGGGTCCAGGCGGAAGGTCAGTTCTGCCCTCTGGATCCCATGGTCGCGGCCGCGGGGTCCAGAGGCATAGGGAAGGCGAGGGCAGCAGGCGTAAAATCCTCTTGCAAATCGTGCCCCAATAGGCTAACATGCAGTGCAGGTGTCTGCGGGCACCTGCACTGCAACACTGCACAACGAAGAGGTAATCGTCAGCACCCGGTGAGGCAGTATACCGGCCAAGGCACAGCTTATAGGTCAGATTGGCCTGCCTGCCGTACCGGCGTTGGGCTGGTCCTTGCGGCCTCCACAGCTGGCGGTTATTTCGCCGAAACGACGTTCCCGTGAAGACAATCCTCCCTTGCGGATGCTTGCCGTGACGGGCAGATCCACAGCGGATGGGGTTGCATCCCGGAACAGACCATAGCCAAAGCGAACGGCAACCCGGTTGCGGTTCGCGGCGTTTGTGTTGCCCGTTCTGTACGCAAACAGGCCGCAGATATCCGGGGTATTCCGCCAGGGGGATACCGGACCATCTATAGCGCATACCTACGGAGACCATCCGCCATGGCCGAGCAAGCGAGTGCAGAAGTGACGGACAGCGGGGTCTTGTCCACCCTGGAACTCAACAATATCAAGAAGCATTTGCTGACCGTGGGCATGGAACAGGGGGCCGTGGAGTATGACGACATTTTGGCCGTGTTGCCCAAGGCGGAACTGTTCCTGGAGTTTGTGGATGATCTGTTTGGCCTGCTGATTGAAAAAGGGATCGAGATTGGCCAGCAGGAAGAGGAACGTGCGCCCGAAGAGGAGGAAGAGAGCGAGGCGCTGATCCTGGATCAGGACGGCTTCAATGATTCCACCACCCTTTACCTGCGCGAGATTGGCCGGGTCAACCTCCTCACCGCCAAAGAGGAAGTCATGCTGGCCAAACGCATCGAGAAAGCCGAACAGGCCAAGACCCAACTGAACGATGCCAGCCTCCACCTGACCGAGGATGAAAAGGACTCGCTCCAATGGCAGATTCGGGACGGCGAAGCCGCCCAGGATCACCTGATCACGGCCAACAGCCGCCTGGTGGTCAGTGTCGCGAAGAAATACACAGGGCGTGGCGTGCCCTTCCTGGATTTGATCCAGGAAGGCAATGTCGGTCTCATGCGGGCCGTCAGCAAGTTTGACTATCATCGCGGCTTCAAGTTCAGCACCTACGCTACCTGGTGGATTCGGCAGGCTGTGACCCGGGCCATTGCCGATCAGGGACGCACGATTCGGGTGCCGGTGCACATGTACGAACAGATCAATCGTTTGACCCGGGCCAACGGCATGCTGTCCCAGCGCCTGGGCCGGTCACCGACCATCGACGAACTGGCGGCGGAACTGGAAGTATTGCCCAGCAAGGTGGAGTACATCATGCGGGTCAGCCAGCGCCCCATGAGTCTGGAAAAACCGGTAGGGGAAGAAGAGGACAGCGTCCTGAGCGATTTCATTCCGGATGAGGATGCGGACAGCCCCCAGCAGTCGGCGCAGCAGCAGTTGCTGAGCGAAAAGCTGGAAGACATTTTCCAGAGCCTGACACCGCGCGAAGCCCGCATTCTGCAACTGCGTTTTGGGCTGGTGGACGGTCACAGCTATACCCTGGAAGAGGTGGGCAAGAAGTTTGGGGTAACCCGCGAACGCATCCGGCAGATCGAATCCGGGGCCCTGAATCGCCTGCGTCATCCCAGTCGGAAGCGCAAGCTCCGCGGATTCCTCTAGGATCGACGATTGGGGCCCGGAGCCACCGGCAGGCCACCCTCCTTTGCATCCTGCCCTGGGTCGCGTGCAAACTTGATCGCCCTGGGACGCTTTTGTCTCTGCCTGAATGCGGCAGACCTGGACGCCACCTGCCAGTTTTATCGCCATCTGGGTTTCGTTCCCGTGGGCGAAGATGCCCCGGGTCTGCGCGCCTCCATGTCCAACGGGGCCCATGTCCTGACATTCATGCGCTTTCTGGAAGGGCCGGTGATCAATTTCCGGGGCGGTCACATTCACAATCTCATGCGGGCATTGGAGCAACGCGGCCTGGTGGCAGAGGAATACAATACGGAACCGGATGTCCTGTTGATGCGGGATGCGCATGGCGTGCCCCTGCCCGCCAACGCATGCGGCCATTTCTCGGTGCAGGATCCCGATGGGCGGGAGATTCTCTTCAACACACACCCCAGGGAACGGCAGCCTTTTGCAGAGGCGCTCCAGGGTACCCCGCGTCAGGACGGTCTCGTCTCGCACCCGGCCAGACAGGGATTGCGTCAGCTTCAGATTCGTTTTGACACGCCGATACTGGACACACACGTTGCCTTTTACACAG
>CAXXOQ010000023.1:0-69404 GCA_963664185.2 Caldilineaceae bacterium
AGGGGGGCTGCCAGGGCTATCGCCTCATGTAGAGGCGACATGAGGCCGGGGATGACAGCCGGTGTACAAGGCACGCAGATCGGCGACGGTTTCGACCATGGTGAACCCAAGCCGGGCCGAACGAGCAGCGTTTGCGGTCATGTGAGCCACTCGGGGGCCACCGGAAACGCCAAACGCTCCGGTTACGCCCTCGGGCCACTTGTATGATGCGATGGCCCTGGGGGGCGTTCGGGCGGTTGCCACCTCACGGACCCGGCCGACGTTGGCATCGTTAAAGGCTCTCCTCGTACCACAAGCTTTGACCTGCGTCGTTACGGTGCTGGCGACATTTGACCGCTGATAATTGCCAACCTCCCGGGTCGTTTGCCTTGACGACAGCACACTGCTCTTTCGTTGCCAAGAGCGTGTCCCCGTAAACCTGCTGGTATGGCCTCCTGCAGGATGCCTTGGGTCTTACCCCGTTCCCTGTAGATACCCGCAGGTCCGCCGATTGCAGCTGGCCCAAGACTGTCATCTTCGGTATGCCGGGCGGCCAGCCAGACGACCTGCTTCCCGATAGAATGCCCCGGGGCAACCGGGCGCCAAGCCGGCGGATCGATTTCCGGATGCCCAGGTCGGCGCTTCTCAGTCCTGGGGCGGTCGCGGTTCACTTTCCCGGATGCGGGGCAGGCGATGGGCTTCGTGATCCTGAAACAGGGAATCCACGGTGGGCAGATCATCCGGGGGGGTGTTCCCCAGCGCCGTGCGGTAGGCCTGTTTCTGGGCCGCGGACAACTGCGGCCACAGGCGTTCCACCAGCTCGCCCAGATCCTCCACCCGGGTCTCCACCCGGGTCTGCTCGCGGGTCTCCACCCGGGTCTGCTCGCGGGTCTGCTCCAGTAACTGTTCAAAGGTCATGCTCTCGTGCTCCCAGAATTCCCATGTGATGGCCGAAAGGTCTTGCAGGGCCTGATCCAGTATACCAGTGGGCAGAAACTCCCACAGGCCGGTAATCATCCAGACAGCAAAGGCATGCCCCAGAGATTCCCCTTCGGGCCGCTCGGCCAGCAGGGGGGCCAGGTCCTCGCGCATCAGGGTTTGGATGGCCTGCAGGACGGACCAGGTATCCGCGGCGGTATGTACCTGCTGCTGGAGGTACGCCAGGCGCAGATAGCAGGCGGCCAGGTTATCCCGGGGCAGGGCCCGGGCCTGTGGGCCATGAAACCGGTGGACATCCAGCACCTGCACCAGGGTTTCGGGCGCGATACGCGCCCCCACACGGCCCGGTCCCGGCTCCCAACGCATCCAGAGTTGGGTCAGGGGGGTACGCGCGACATGAAACACCAGCGGAAAAAAGATCACGGGCCCTTCCGGTTGTACACGCTGCAGGTAACGATGTACATCCTGCGCATACGCCTGGACCCGCCAGGGCAGGAGCCGGTCCCGTGTACTTTGATGTTCCAGGGTCAGGCAGAGACGATCCCCACCGGGATGATGCATGTGCCAGGCCAAGTCCAGCCGCCGTTCGGTACGGGCGGTCCAGGGGGTGATGGTGCCGGGGGTCTGGACATGCTCCGACGGCAACAGGACGGTGGGCTCAAAGCCGGCCAGCTCGGGCATCAGGGCCGGGTGCGCCAGACTTGCGGCCATGGCCGCATGCCCGTAGAGATCCTTGAAGGAATGGTCGTGGGAGTGGGGGGGACAAGGGGGTCGGGAGGGATCTGGGGATTCGGCCATGGGCGTGAGGGATGTTGTCTCCGTGGCAGGCGCTTTGCCCGGGTTTGGGGCCGGGTGGTTCAGTTTATCCGATAGGACGCCCGGATCGCGGAGAGCCGATCCCCCCTCTGTCCGCCGGTCACCCGGCGGCCTCGGGCCCGAGGAAGGGCCGGGGCTCCGGTTCGGCGATGCATCGGCACAAACCCGGAGAGACGGGACGGTTTTCTGGAACTTGTCATGGCGAATAAGGACTCCTGGCACCCAGCTTTAAAGTTTCTTGTTGAGCTTCCTGTCTTGGAGCTTTTCGAGAGGAATTCTGACGAAGTTCCAATTTGGCCATCGCGTTGACCACAGCGCGTCCTCTTGCACTACGCAACAACTCGCCTGCCTTGACAAATCTGGTCCCCTCTGAATTGACGTAAATCTTGGGCCGTTCCTGAGCAGACTGCTCTTCTCTTCGAGGTTTCCAAAACCTATCGATTGCCATACAAGGTTCCCCTGAAAGCGCAGTCAAGGCGAATAATAATAACATTTTGCTCGGCTTTGTGCAAAGCAGCGAGAGACAGGACAATCGCATCATAAATGTGTGGCTATTGAGATAATGCTTGCAGGAGGCAGTCCTGATCCCAGCCGGCCTGGTGCAGGAACTCCGTGGTCATACCCCGGGCTCAAGCATACATCCTCCCCGATGTGATACGGGTCGGTGGTGGACCCGTTGTGATATTCATGGACTGCCACGTCATACGGATATTCCGGGTCGCAGTGCCACAGGTACCCACGCCCCCCATCCACAAGGAGAGTCAAGTCCAGACACCCCCTCAATTCCGGCGCAGATTGAACAGTACGAAGACGGCAAAGGCTCGCCGATCCCTGCTCCCTGTCTTCCGGAAACCCGCCAGCACCTGCTTCGTTTCCCGTATCCAAAACTGGACCTCAGAGCGACCGAAAGTGGCCATGGCAGCTGCTTAGGGCGATGGCGAATTCGTCGGGGCTGAAGGAACGACCTTCCCGTACCTCCGGGCGGGACGTTACGACGCGGTACCAAGGCGGCATGAGATGAGTTCCTTGCTCCAAGTTCAGTTGGTGGGGGGATGTGAGACCCGAATGCGCTCACCGCGCACCGTTACTATGGCGCGGTTTTCTACTTCAAGGCTATGTCGGCTGATTATTTCCGCCACGAGGTCAATGCGCGGTTCTGTCGGTATGTCCGGCAGGCGGATTAACCCGGCGTGTGGGACGTTATGCAGATAGATCAATTCGCCAAAATCGGTGTCAATGGTGACTATCATCCGGTTTGACGACGCAGCCAGTTCCAACCGGGCCTGGTCACCGGGGTCCGCGCCAAGACTGCGGGTTGCAAGCACGTCATGCCCATCGTTGCGCAACCATTCCGCCAGCGTGGAGCCGGTGCAACGGTCCACCAGAAACCTCACGACACGGCCACCGCAATTGCGGACAAACTGTCGCCGACGATGACTGCGTGTGCGCAGGCGATGCAGGCGCGGATGTCTTTCGGCTCCAGTTCGGGGTACAAGAGGAGTATTCCCGTCAGGGGCGGGAATACCATAGGCTGGATACGCAGGACAGCATTGTCTAAAGGCGCAGGCCGTCAGAAAGGGCGTTGGAACGAGTCCATTGACGGTATACAGGTTCCCGTGGATACCTCTATCGTCAGCTGATCTCCTGGCGCTGGTGGAGCCGATGCGGCAAGAGGGACAGACAGTGGGCACGCATAAGTCCACGCACGGAGTCTCCTGGGAAAGGGCCTAAAGTCCATGCGCCGGGGGAGTATTATCACTTCACTGTCGCAACAGACGGGTTGGGCGTCGGCCTGGCCCTGGCGCCTGTGGGTACCACAGCCTTTGGTACCCATCATCCATCCCTGCCTGCACGACCGTGGCCCCATTCTCGCATGCACTACGACACGACAGGAAGAAATCTCCGTATAGGGAAATGGATCGCTTTCCTTCGTCCAGGGATGGAGCCTGCAACGGATGAAAGAGGGTCTGGTCGGGGCGAGAGGATTTGAACCTCCGACCTCTTCAACCCCATTGAAGTGCGCTTCCTGGCTGCGCTACGCCCCGACATATCAATTGCCCATGCCAGACGGTATGGTGTATCCACGTCATGCATGGCCCTTCCATGGTAGCCATACACCGGAAGCAAGTCAAATTGCCAGGCGGCATGGCTCGCTGCGCAGGTCTGCCGAGACGCAGATATTGGCTCTGGGTCCCTGACTGTGCTAGACTCCCGATTCGCCCTGGTTTGACTCAGATCAGAGTAATTTGCCGGGCGTGGGAAACCGGAAGGCGGGTACCACGGACGGCAAGTGAAGGCTGGAAACACTGGAAGCATCTATCTGTCAATGTAGGAGACACGCATGTCGGACACTCCCGGGAGAAACCGTCAACAACTGAAGCCTATCGTGCTGGATCTGCTCAGGTCGGGCGCCCATTTTGGCCATCCCGTCCACCTCTGGAATCCCAAGATGGCGCCGTACATCTTTACGTCGCGGGGAAACCAGCATGTCATTGATCTGGCCATCACGGCGGATGCCCTGCTGGCAGCCCGGTCCAAGGCGCGGGAAGTGGCCGCGCATGGCGGCAAGGTGGTCTTTGTGGGCACCAAGCGACAGGCCCAGAAACCCGTGGAGGACGCTGCGCGCGAGTGCAATATGCACTACATCAATATCCGCTGGCTGGGCGGCACCCTGACCAACTGGCAGACCATTTCCGAGCGCATCCGGTATCTCAACGAGCGGGAAGCCCAGTACGAAGCCGGGGAGTTCAACGCCCTGAACAAGAAGGAACGGCTGTTCATCAAGAAAGAGATCGACAAGCTCAACCGCCGGCTGGGAGGCATCAAGGATCTGGAGTCGCCGCCTGACTTGATCTTCGTGGTGGATACGAATGTCGAGAACCTGGCCGTCAAGGAAGCCAACCGGACCGACATTCCGATTATGGCCATGGTGGACACCAACTGCGACCCGGACCCCATTGACTACGTCATCCCCAGCAACGACGACACCCAGCGCCCTATTCGCTATATTACGGGGGTCATCGCCAATGCCATCAAGGAAGGGTCAGAGCAACACCTGAAGGACCTGGTGGCCAACCAGGAGGATCAGGGGCGGGAACCGGAACTGCCGGAACTCGAGGAGGAATACGTTCCCGAAGGCGTGACCGAACTGGATGCCGAGGATCTGCTGGGGCCCAGTGTGCTCAAGCGCATCGCCGAGGAAGAGAGCGAAGAGCCCCCCGCCGAAAGCGAAGAAGCCGCGAGCGACTGATCGCGGTCCCGATTCCCCAACCCCCAACACGAGCAAGCGATCCATGGCTACCATCACTCCCGGAATGATTAAGGAATTGCGCGCCGCCACCGGTGCCGGTGTGCTGGACTGCAAGAACGCCCTGACCGAGACGGCGGGGGACCTGGCGCAGGCGACCGATCTCCTGCGCAAGAAAGGCCTGGCCTCCGCCGCCAAGAAAGCCGGCCGCGAAACCCTGGAAGGCCTGATTGGTTCCTACGTGCATGCCGGGGCCAAGATGGCCGGCATGGTGGAAGTGAACTGCGAAACGGACTTCGTCGCCAATACCGATCAGTTCCAGACGCTGGTGCGGGATTTGGCCATGCACGTGGTCGCCGAAAATCCCGAATACGTGTCGCGGGAGGATGTGCCGGCCGAGGTCATTGCCCGGGAGAAGGATATCTACCGGGAACAGATGCGGGGCGAAGGCAAGCCCGAGCATATTCTGGATCGGATTGTGGAAGGCAAGATGGATAAGTACTACGAGCAGATTTGCCTGATGGAACAGTCCTTCATCAAGAACCCGGACATGTCCATTGAAGACCTGATCAAGCACAACATCGCCACGCTGGGCGAGAACATCAAGGTCAACCGCTTCAGCCGCTACGCCGTGGGAGGCTGAGTGAAACTGCACCCCCCGACAGGGGCGGTCCCGCCCCTGTGCCCCGCCATCGCCTGCGCTGCGGAGGCCCATGTCTGCCGGCATGTATAAGCGGGTCGTCCTGAAGATAGGCGGCGAAGCGCTCAGTGGCGAGGGCAACAGTGGCATCGATCTGGTGGAAGTGAGTGCCATTGCCCACAAGATCAAGGCGGTCCACGATCTGGGGGTCCAGATTGGCCTGGTGGTCGGGGCCGGCAATTTCTTCCGGGGCGAATCCGGGATCCAGTTTGGCATGAAACAGGTCACGGCGCACCACATGGGCATGCTGGCCACCATCATGAATTCCCTGGCGCTCCAGGATGCCCTGGAACACCTGGATGTGCCAGTGCGCGTCATGACCGGTTTTGAGGGTACGCGCCGTGGCCGAACCCTACATCCAGCGCCGGGCCGTGCGTCACCTGGAGAAGGGCCGCATGGTCATTTTGGGCGGTGGCACGGGCAATCCTTTCTTCTCCACAGATACGGCCGCCGCCCTGCGCAGCCGGGGAAATCGAAGCCGATATCATGATCAAGGCGACCAAGGTGGATGCGGTCTATGATCAGGATCCCAAGCAGGACAGCCAGGCCACGCCCTATTCCCATCTCTCCTTCAGTGACGCCATCAACCAGCGGGTAGGCGTGATCGATCGATGGCACGGCGCTGACCCTGTGCCGCGAGGGCAACCTGACCATTGCCGTGGTGAACCTTTGGCGGGAAGACAGCCTGATACGGGCAGTTACCGGCCAGTCCGTAGGCACCATCATTTCCTGAAGTCTGAGGCAATACCGCGAAAATCCCGTCTGTCGCCGTACTTCCGTCATGCGGCACCCACGATAAACGACTACAATACACGGGAGTGATTCCACGGTATGGGCCCGTGTGTCCGGCCATGTCAGGTGCAGCCTGGGATGGCCCTACCGCCACCTGAAAGGAGATCCAAGCATGATTGACGAATTGCTGGCCGACATGCGCGAACGCATGGACAATTCCATCGCAGCCCTGGAAAATGATCTGGCGGCCATCCGCACGGGTCGGGCATCAACCGCACTCGTGGAACGGCTTCCGGTCAACTATTACGGCGTCAATACTCCTCTGGTCCAGGTGGCGTCCCTCAGTGTGCCGGATGCCCAGACCATCATGATTCGGCCGTACAATCCCGAAGACGTCCCGGCCATCGAAAAGGCCTTTGCCCCTCTCCACGCTCGGCATCACACCGCAGAGTGACGGCAAGATCCTGCGTCTCAATATCCCCCCACTGACGGAGGAGCGGCGGCGTGATCTCACCAAGCAGGTCAACGCCCGGGCGGAAGAGGGCCGCGTGGCCATACGGAACATCCGCCGCGATGTCATTGCCGATCTCCGCACGATGGAGAAGGAGAGCATGATCACGGAAGACGATCTGCATGACTCCCAGGAGGATGTCCAGGCCCAGACGCAGGACTACATCGCCCGGATTGCGACCCGGGCGGCCGCCAAGGAAGAGGACATCATGACGCTTTGATCCTGGGCGTCTGTCAGGTCTGGCCAGCCGGATCGGCTTGGGGCCATTGGTTCCCCGGAGGCTCCTGGAGGTCCGGTCCGGTGTCAGGCAGACAGCAGGATTTCAGGTACAGACTGCGGGCGGGCATGGTTATGGGGATTCGGCGCTATGGTCACTGTGTTGCGGCACGGTGCAGTTGAGTTGCACTGGGTACACCTATCTTGTCCCCCTATCAATCCGTACCCCGGCATTTGGGCATCATAATGGATGGCAACGGCCGCTGGGCACTCCAGCGCGGCTGGCCGCGGGCCGCCGGCCATCAGGCGGGCGTGGACAACATCCAGCCCATCCTGGAATGCTGCGTCGAGGCAGGCATTGGCTGCCTGACGCTCTATGCCTTTTCCACCGAAAACTGGGACCGGCCAGACAAGGAAGTATCGGGATTGCTGACGCTGCTGGGCAGCACCATTCAGCGCCAGTTGCGTGATCTGGATCGCAACGGGGTACAGATCCGCCACAGCGGCTCCCTGGAACGCATTCATCCGCGCCTGCAGGCCGAAGTGCATCGCGCCATCGAAGTGACGCGCGCGAATGATCGCATCATACTCAATGTGGCGTTCAACTACGGGGGGCGGGACGAAATCGTACACGCTGTGCGCCAGATGGTGGCGGCGGACCTGCCGGCCGCGCAGATCTCGGAAACGACGTTCCGCCAGTACCTGCATCACCCCGACCTGCCGGACCTGGACCTGGTGATCCGGACGGGGGGAGAATTTCGTCTCAGCAATTTTATGCTCTGGCAAACCGCCTATGCCGAGTACTACGCCACCGAGACCTACTGGCCGGCTTTCGGCCCTGCGCAATTGCATGAGGCCCTGGCCGAATTCAGTCGACGCGAGAGACGTTTCGGGCGCATCGAAGATTCCTGAGGCACACGGTGGTATTCCCCCGCATCCGGATTCCTGCATTGGGTATGCGCCTGCTGACGGTGTCAGTGGCTTTGCCCTCCTATGTATTCCTGATGTGGGCCGGCGAAACCTTCTGGATTGCCGCCGTGGTCTGGTCCGCCATCATCGCGGGCTACGAATACTTCAACCTGATGGAGAAGGGCGGGTATCCCACCAACAGCAAGCTGGGCATGGTGTGGATCGCGATCCTGATCATCCGCTACAGCGGGGCCTTTGACACGATCCCGCTGGCCGTGGTCGTCACCTGGGGCATGATCGCCCTGCTGGCCTCCGCGCTCTTTTCCCGCCGCACCCCCTTTCTCACCTGGCTGTCCACGGCGGGCGGCGCCATGTACATCGGGTCTTCCATGGCCCTGCTGATTCCCATTCGCCAGCACGAATCCGGCTTCTGGTGGCTGTTCTTTGTCATGCTCAGCACATACATGGCCGATACGGGGGCCTATCTTGTGGGCTCCCTGTGGGGCAAACACAAAATGTTTCCTGACATCAGTCCCAAGAAAAGCTGGGAAGGCCTGCTGGGTGCAGTCACCATAGGACCCCTGTTCGGCATACTTCTGATCCTGGCGTCCTATCAGCCCGGGTGGTCCAAGGCCCTGATCGCGCTGTCCCAGACTCCGGTTCTGAGCTGGACGGGCGTGCAAACCATTACGTCCCTGGACCCGTTCTTCTTTGCCCCGCTCCCTATCAACCTCTGGACCGGACTGGCGCTGGGCATGGCGATCAGCCTGCTGGGCCAACTGGGGGATCTGACCATCAGCATGTGGAAACGTCATGTAGGGGCCAAGGACTCCGGGACGTTTTTCCGGGGTCACGGCGGGATGCTGGACCGGCTGGATTCCCTGTTGTTTACGGCCCCTCTGGTCTACTCTTTCATTCTGCTGCTCTGAGATCAAGCAGGCACCGTTGCGAAATGGCAAGGGATGTTGCCGTGTGTTCCCGGAGAGATTCGGTTGGGCACAAGGCGTTAAGTGCAATCCGGTTCATGTAACCCATTGGCACCGCTATAGCAGGGATCCAATCGTGGCCCTGGCGCGCCACAGGATCCCGAGTTCCAAGCAGATAATGGTGCATTTTGCGTTCACCCCACGGGAACGACGCAGGCCGCGATGGGAGATCTCCCGCGCGGCCATGCGGGACCACCCAACAGTGCACACCCTGGTGCCGGCTGGGCCGCCGGGGCTCTGATGCCCGCCAGAAAAGCCATGGCCACAAACGGCATAGCACGAGGGACACGACATTAGCGTGGGGCCCGTATCTGGATCTGCGCGTTTTCGCGTCCATGGACCAGACGGGAGCGGGTTCGGGCGGGGGTCCACGCAGAACCCGCTTCCATTCCGTACCTGCCGGACGCAGTGTGGGTCCATGGACAGCTTGAACTGCCAGCCACGAGGGAACCTGTGGGGATTGTGACGACGGAGGTCAAACGCACGTCATCGGCCTCGGATACGGTAAACGCAGCACCGGGCTGCCCAGGCTTGTGCTCCCTGTGGCAGTATCGGCTCCCTGGTTCCACAGGATTGTACTGCTTGGGAGCCCAGGTACATTGCGCACTAGGCAGGCAGTGCCCTGTCCGTCTGCCTATCGCGTCCAGGACACCCGTGGAACCGGGTAACGGCGGGCACAAGGAGATGGTGCTGATCCCAGTGAAGGACAAGCCCTCACACTGGGTTTGCCATCGCATCCTCAACCGGAACGCGGAATCGATGTGCCTGTCTCCACGGGCCGTTTCCGTCATGAATCTTCGGCCCCAAGGACCAGCCGCTCGCGCCCTGCGACCTGCTGATGGCGGGGCAGGCGCTGAGTCCGGGTCACATCCCGCAGCATAATCGTGCGGCAGTGTGCTCCAGCGGATCGGTGCAGACTGGCGCTGGCCCAATTGGCAACGCGCTGTACAGGTCCGGCCAAGCCGTACCATGATCCCGCCAAGGCCCGTCCGTTTGCCGACCGCCGGGGATCCGGGCGCGTGCACGCTTGAGCGGCGATGGCAGCCACCGCCGCGGCGCCCGGTCCTGGCCTGTTGTACCCTGACGGCAGATCCGGGAAAACGTGCCATCCACGCCAGATCCTTCTGGGGATATCTCTGGGGCAAGATCTTCGGGGCGCAGGCAGGATGGATGCAAGCACTGATCGGGGCCCATAGACCCGCACGGCGGCAAGAGGGACAGGGGCAACGCCACAGGCGGGGCTCAGAGGACAGACGGCCCGTGCCGGTTTGCCCCGGTGCGGTGCGAACCGGGCATGTGGCCCCCATGGAGGGTGCACGCCTGAATCCGCGTTGCCTGGGGGTCTGGGTTACAAGTCGGGGATCCAGGACCCCCAGGGATCCCGCTTATGCAGCTGGTCTCCCATACGGGCGTAGATGTCAGGCAAATCGAATGCGGTCAGGCAGTTTTCCATAAAGGCGGAAAGAGGCCAGTTATGCAGGGGATGGTCCACGAGCAGCGCATAGCTGGGCAGGAAGTTGACGATCTCGCAGGGCAGCCGCTGGCGGTGCAACAGGGCAGCCAACACTGTGGGTACGGACCCCACCCCACGCCCCAACAGACGCACCGTGGCGCCCCCTGCGGTCAGCCAATCCACGGTGCGCAACAGATCATACACGCGCCGGCCCAGATAGCTTTCCCCCATCATGCTGGCATAGCTGGCGTACATATAGTCGGAACCATAGGGTTCCAGCAGGGACTGGGAGCCACAGGTCGTGGGAAAACTCTGGCCGGTACCCCGCAGGTCTGCAGCCAGAATTTTTTCGCCGCGCCTGATCCGGTCCTGCAGCCAGGGCAACACCACACAATCCTGTGCGCTCGCCACGTGGCCGACAAACAGGGTCACCGCCCCCTGCGGCCGGCGGCAGTAATTTTCCAGGTCCCCGAACATAGTCAGGAGGACCTGAATGCCCGGTTCTGTTTCCACGGCAAATTGGTACCCCTGGCCTACTTCCGGGATGTGGCCACCACTGTGGCGCAAGTAGCGGAAGGACGGAGGACCTTCTGGACCCTCCAGCTTCAGATGTTGTCTCACCACGGCCTCCAGAGCCCCCCGGTCCAGACGGGGGTGTGACGACTTCATATCCCGTACCCGGTCCTGGGTAAAGGCAAACACCTTCCTGCTCCCGCACTTGACCACCTCTCCCCGGGCTGCATGCAACTGCTCTGGCGGAATTTCAGCCATCCCGGGTTCTTCCCATCCTGTATCCAGACCGGCATGCTGGATAAAGAACCGGTACATGGCTTCGCGGGCATGTTTGTGAAAACCATGATCCAGGTGCCCTACGCTGATAGCCGCCGAGTCGGGAGACCCCAGGAGTTGATGGATCTTCTTCAACTCTGCATGGGCCTGCCGGGCTCCCCGCAGATCGAAGAAACAGTTCTCTTCGGCCAGGATCAGGGTGGGACGCGGCGCATACGCCAGCAACAGATCGGCTTCATCCAGGCCGAATTCCAGACAGCGGGGCGGATTCTGTTCCGCATCGGTGGGCAATTCGTTCTCCAGATTGTAGCGCCAGCTGGTGATGTAGCAGTCGGGTGCTGCCATGGTGATGCGGGGGTCCAGGGCCGTAATGTGCGTGGTTTGGGTTCCCCCGCCGGAGCAGCCCGTCACCCCTACCCGGCACGCGTCGGTCTCTGGTCGCGACAGGAGATAGTCCAGGCCCCGTATCGCATCCCAGACAAACCAGCTGCCCATGAAGTCCCCTGTCAACAGCATACGGTTGCCAATCATGTTATGGGCTACCGTGGATCTGGGTTCCGGTTCGCCGTCGGGTACGCCTTCGTCAGCATAGAATTGTCGTCGCTCCCCCTGACAGATGGGATCCACCATCAGTACGACAAATCCTTTCCGGGCCAATCCCTGCGCAAAGAACTGATAGGGACCAAAGGCCTTGGCTATATCGGAATGGCCGCAGAGTCCCAGGACACAGGGCAGCTCCCTTTCGATTTGGGCAGGCAGGTAGAGGTTGGCACTCACCAGAAAGCCAGGGCGACTTTCGTAGATCACTTTCTCCACCCGGAAGTCCTTGCACTCCAGCGAGCCCGTAATTTGGACATTCAAATCGGTGCGGGGAGGCAAGGCCGGAAAACACTGCGTGACCTTGGCCCGCACCTCCTCCACATATGCCTCTGCCTCCGCGCACGTCTGCACGGCGGCGATGCGGTCAGCCCGGGCTTGCAGGATCTGGCGCACACGGCCGACTGTGTATTCGTGCACCATGTGCCCATAGCGTCCTTGGTACATATTGCATGCTCCCTGGTGTAGCGGGTCAGGGCCTGCACGGGGTCCTGCACCCAACGGATTGCGGCCATGGTCCACCTGTCCGCAAGGCATCTGCCTCCGGTGTATCCCCGGTGCATACCGGTGGGTCAACCTGCCGTGGCGGACCGGACCCTCGAGCAGTACCGGCTTGTCCATGCCGATCCGGTCCTATTATAGGGGGACTGACCCTGTGTCAGGGCCTCCTTATACTGCCTGTTCCTATTTGGCGCCCAATCGCAGGACCGCGTGCATACCTGCCTGTCAAATCACACAAACCGACATTGAAACCGCTCGGGATGTACAGGAACACCTCCTGCACGATCCCTACCGGCTCGGGTACCACTTCGTGGTGCCTGAGGATCGGGCCCATCCTGCGGAACCGATTTTCTGTAGCTCCTGGGTTCATCCATGTACGGGTAGGGAAGGATGGGGAAATGGCATTTCCTGACCAACGGGGACGCTTACGGAAACAGTTCCCAGCAGTTGGTAGTCCAAACCCCGTTCTCCTCTCGGACCACAGGCACAAAGCGGTCCAATTCCTCCTCCAGCGCCAGGTAATAGGCCTCAAGATTCTCTGTCACCTGCTCATAGTGAACACGCCGCAATGCGTCCATGGCCGCCAGCACCAGGGCAAGACGAACGTTGTCATTCCCCTCCTCGTCAATGCGGGAAACCGCTACCTCGCAGTATGCGCTCGTCTCCGAAGCTGTATCCAGAATGCACATGGCGGTACCCTCATTGGGCGAGGGTGCATTGAGGGGATCCACCGAAGGTGGGAACTGGTAGAAAACGGGGGTGCCCGTTCCCTGCAATGCATTCTGGAGTGTGAAAGAGATCCGAGCCATTTCGATTCCTTCATTCGTCATGAAGGCCGCGATGTCCGCCAGGCAGGCATCGGTGGGTATGGACCAGTTGAATTCAGAGCTGTCGTCGATTATCTCCAGCAACGTACCGGGGGGATCCGGGAGTGCCAGTTCATGCCGGCACTCGTTGTCCAGACACGCCAAAAAGGGTTCGGCGGTGGGTTCCGGGGTGGGCGCAGCCTCTGAACTCTCGGCGACACTGACCGTCGGGGTAGCCGTGGGCGAAGCGATGGTCGGTGTCGCCGTGGACAGGTTGGTCTCAGCCGGTGCAGGCACCGGAACCGGCGGGGCCAGGAATGGTCTCAGCCATATCAGTGCGATCAGCACCAGCAGGATGAGCAACAATACCAGAATGCCGATGCGTCGCGCGCGCGGTCGTGACCTTGGCTGTTCCATCTGCAACCCCACGGATCATGCCCCTTTCAGCTTTTCCCGCAAGGCCAACACATTGGCACGTACAGACCCGCGCTTGTTGTAGATGCTGCTGCCGGCCACTACGCTGTTGACTCCGGCCTGTACCACATCCCGTATATTGGAACCATCAATACCGCCATCCACCTGCAGATCCGGACGTTGCGCCTCCGGCAGATCCTGCAGCATCGCATGCATCCGCCGGATCTTGGCCGGTGTAGACGGGATGTAAGGGGCTCCCCCAAATCCGGGCGGTACACTCATGATCAAAACCCGATCCACCATGGGGAGCAGATCCACCACCGCGCTGCAAGCGGTACCGGGATTGAGCGCAATGCCCGCCTGGCGGTTCTGCTGCTGAATGGTATCCAGGACGCGATAGGCATCCCGGCAGGCTTCCGCATGGATGGTGAGAGAATCCGCACCGGCCTGGATGAATTGGTCGATCAGGCGCAGGGGTTCGGCCACCATCAGATGCACATCCAGCCAGGTGGCAGTCAGCGCGCGCACACAGGCAATCAGGTCCGGCCCAAACGTGATATTGGGCACGAAATGGCCGTCCATGACATCCAGATGCAAGGCGTCAACGCCTGCTGCATCGGCCTGTTCAATGGCGTCCCGGAGATGGCCGAAATCGGCTGTCAGAATGGAGGGCGCCAAACGCACTTGTGAGTTCATGGAGGAG
This sequence comes from Caldilineaceae bacterium, assembly GCA_963664185.2. Taxonomy (GTDB): domain Bacteria; phylum Chloroflexota; class Anaerolineae; order Caldilineales; family Caldilineaceae; genus Bin34. The sequence goes on from CAXXOQ010000023.1 coordinate 14,299, forward strand.
AACAGACAGCCCAAAGTGGCAAGACATGGTTCCATTCCGCCTGGATGTCCCAATGGTGACCATGCGGAATGCCTGATTATATCATTCCGCCTCCCCTTTCTCATGGATACCCAAGGGATGGCCCAACGCGCTGCCATGGGGTCGGATGTCTCTTCTCGCATGTCCCCTTCCTTTCCCCTGCGGCTGTGGGACAGGTTGGCGGAGGTGCCTGCCCCACGCAGTCGTCGTACGCGGTGCCTGCCGGTGTTGGCCCAGGCGGATCTCTGCAGGATCGGACCCGTTTGCCCAGCCACAGGCTGCCAACACTGGCTGGAGCACGGAAGGGCAAACCGGACTCTTGGGTGGTGGGGGAGGCGGAACGCAGCTCAACTCTCAGCAGTTCAGCCGCAGGGGAATGACGCCTGCCTTGCCCTGGATCCTGGATGGCGTACGGCCGGAGGATGGCATCCGCGTCTGCAGGAACCCTGGCGCCTGCGGGTGCAACTGCACTGGCGTATGCAGATATGAAGGGGTTGAGCCATCTTGCCAGGGTCCTGCATGGACACCCGACTCCCTATCCTCCATCTGCCTGTGGCCCAGTCTCGGGCCGTGCTTCGTACAGCCATGAAAAGGCATAGATTCCCGTATCATGGCCATCCTGCCAGGTGATACGGATGGCATAGCCACCTACCAGTTCCACATCGGCCACTTCACAGCTGGGCAACGGCCCGGAGGTCAGGGCCAGGGGATCCCTGGCCACACCACTCTCTCCCCGCTCTGACCGACAGGTGGCACAGGGGCAGTGGGCCCGCAGCCAGTCCAGGGGCAGGGAGCTGACCTGGCCATTCTGCCAGTCGATCTGCACTTTGCCCTGTGCACGTATGATCCGGATTTTCCGAGGCGAATGATGCTGGGGGTTCTTCATAATATGGTGGTTGCCCCTGTTCTTCCCTGGCGGTACACCTATATCAGCCCATATGCAGGGCCTGCAGGATCCGGGGATTGCTGAACGTACTCTGGGCTACGTCGGCGAATGACTGGCGGGTATCCCAATTGCACACCTGAATGCCCCGGCGCGCCAATTGTGCCATAAGATTGTTCCTCTCCAGCCAGGCCAGGCGCTGGGCCAGGTCCAACTCCTCCTCGTCTTCCAGCAAGGCGGTTTCAAAGGCGATGGGATCAGGACTGACCACCATAACCTGATACTGCTTGGCTCGCAACGTATGCAGGTCCCGGTAGTCCAGCGGATGCAAGGTACTGACCAGAATCAGCAGGGACCGGTGCGGAAACAGGCGGGCCGGAATGTGGTCCAGCCGATTGAAGATCTGGCTGCTCTCGATACGTGCACGGGCCAGAGTACGCAGAATCTTTTCGTACTGCTGTTTGCCTGAGCCGGGAAAAGTCCAGTCGATGGAGCCACCATACAGAAACAGGCCCACGCGATTCCCGTAGGTCAACAGGTTCTCGGCCAGGGCGGCCGTGGCCTGTATGCTGTGTTCCAGAATGCTGTGGCCCTGCACAAACAGGTTGGTAGCCGCCCGGATATCCAGAATCAGGCCAATGTCAATGGCCCGTTCCAGTTCGAATTCGTTGACAAACAGGTCGGATTCCATGCGGGCATTGACCCGATGGTTGAGCCAACGCCAGCTGTCACCGGTCTGGTATTCCCGGAGACCATGAAACTCCACGCCCGGCCCCCCCTTGCGGGCGGGAATCATGCCGGGATACACCCGAGTGCGGCGGGCCTTGATCGCCACCGGCGGAATCCGCATCGGCTCGGGCAGTACAAACAGCCGGTTAAGCACATCCGCCGTCGTGGTCTTGCGCAGGAGTCCGAAGGGATCGCGGGTTTCCAGATGCACGGCAGGCAACACATAGTAGCCTCGGGGTCCCCGAAACTCATAGCGCAGGGTCAGGGCTTCCGCGGCCGGGAAAAGGGCGAGGCAATCCTTGTCGCCTGCTTCCTGGTGCAGGTTTTCCGGCAGGGGCTGCCAAACCTGAATCTCCTCGACAGTGCCGGTACGGTCCTGCAGGGTTAGATCCACCCGGACTTCCGAGCCGTGCCCCACCCGTTCGCTGTCCAGCGTCCGGTCTGCCCGCAGATCCAGCTTGGGCGGCATCCAGTACAGGGCAGCCCCCATGAATACCAGCAAAGGCAACGCCAGGGCCAGTACTTGTCCGTTGATGGTGGCCAGACCGGCCACCAATACTGCCATCAGAAGCAGTACGACCACCAGGAGACGGGGCAAGTGACCTCCTCAGGCCGTGGTGATCAGGGGCACGGGCACCGCATCCAGAATCCCGTTCAGGATTTGCCGCGCCGCCCCCTGCCGCAGCCAAAGATCCGGATTCAGGATCAGGCGATGGGCCAGGGCGTGATGGACATACGCCTTGATATCATCCGGCAGCACGAAATCCCGTTCCTCCAGGGCGGCATGGGCCCGGGTCAGCTTGAGCAGGGCCAGGGAACCCCGCGGACTGGCCCCCACCGCCACCCGGCTGTCCTGGCGGGTGGCATTGATCAGCTGGACAATATAGGTGGTCAGATCATCGTTTACATGCACCTCCTCAATCGCCCGGCGCATCGCCAACAGGGTGGCGGCGCTGGTTTGCGGCTGCATTGGCACCTCATCCTGTTTGCGGTCCTTGCGGTTGAGGAGGATCTGGGCTTCGTCCTGGGCCGAGGGATAGCCCACCGCCAGCTTGACCAGAAAACGGTCCAGCTGCGCTTCGGGCAGGGGAAACGTGCCTTCGTATTCAATGGGATTCTGGGTGGCGATGACAATGAAGGGTTCGGGCAGTTTCATGGTTTCCCCTTCCAGGGATACCTGGCGCTCCTGCATCGCTTCCAGCAACGCGGACTGGGTCTTGGGCGAGGCCCGGTTGATTTCGTCCGCCAGCACCACCTGACTGAAGATAGGTCCCTTGTGCAGTTCAAAGGTGCCGCTGTTGCGATTGAAGATGTAGCCGCCCAGGATGTCGCCCGGCAGCAGATCCGGCGTGAACTGAATCCGGCGGAAACTGAGTCCCAGCACCTGGGCAAAACTGTGGGCCGTCAGCGTCTTCGCCAGGCCCGGATAATCCTCCAGCAGGATATGGCCATCGGCCAGCAGGGCCACCATGATGTGATGCAGCAGATCGGGTTTGCCCACGATGGCACGCGATACTTCCTTCATTACAGACTTGGCGGCAGAGGCCACGTCTGCCAGTTGCAGGTCCACTGTCATTCCTGTTTGTTCCGTACCATAGTGCGTTCTTCCAGATAGCTTACAATCTCATGGGGTTCCGGGTGGGATTCCGCGGTGAAGGGATGTGCCTGCGGGCCAAAGGGCAGACGGTGCAGGAAGGTTTTCCAGGAACTGTCGCTCCCTTCCATGCGGGTCTCGAAGTAGGGCAGGAACCGTTCGGGCAGATCGACCTCCCGCAACGACACCGTATCCACCGCCTCCGGGTCGTTTTCGACCTTTTCGCCCGTGGCGATCTCCAGCGTGAGACGCCGCAGTTCCCGCATCAGAGTCCAGTTGGCGTAATCCAGGCGGCGGGACCGCTGCAGGCGATTCTGCCATTGGGCTACGGGACCCAGCTGCTCCAGTGGTCGTGTGCGTTGGTTCACGGTACGCGGACGGCGAAAGGACAGACTCTTGACGGCCAGATACAGGACCACCAGGGTCAACAGGCCCCAAAACACTCCCTGGGGCAGACTGCGTATGAACAGCTCGGCCACCCAGGCCGTATACAGCAGGGGCTGCAACAGCACCTGGCGGACAAATCCCTCGATGAAGATGGCACAGCCAACCGCGGCGGCCATCCATACGGCCAGAGGCAGAATGCGTCCTTTCATACAGGTTTGCCCCATGCTTCCACAATCTGCGCCAGACAGTCACGGGCATACTGCCGATCCCGCTCCCCGGCAGGCTTGTCCCCGAAGCGCACACGCTCAAACAGCTGGGACAATTGATGCACATGGTGGGAATGCAGGCCGACCTTGCGCAGGTGTGTCTCAAACTCCCGCGGGGGTCATGGCGTTCCGACCGCCCGAATCCGCTGGTGCTGTTCCATCGTCTGGACCATGGAGACATAGCAGTGGGAAATGATGTCCGCGATGTCCAGGCCCGCATCCAGTTGCTGAAATCGCATCCGTTGCCTGCTGCACGATTTGCTGCTGGGGACTCCCCATGGCTTGATACCGTTGCCAAAGCGTATAGCCCGCCCAGCCTATCACCAGGGTCCCCCCGACACCCATGACGATACTGATCCACGGCGGAGGATCGTTTACCCAGGGGGCGGGTTCCGGCGGTGGGGGGCAGGGCCATGGCCGCGCCCAGGTCCCCGGCCTGGGGCGGCCCTGCGACGGCCTCCACTTCGCGCTCGGCCTGATTCTCCTGGATGCGCATCAACACGTACGCCAGCAGCAGCATGGCCAGGGTGGTGGCGATCAGGGCCTTGCGGTAGGCCGGCGATATCACGGCGTACAGGAGGCAGATTACAACACTCCCCCAGAACAGGGCCAGCACCCAGGAGGGTACGCGGCTGTCCCCTTCATCCAGGCCACTGTTCCAGGGGGTATAGCCTTCCCGGGTGAAGGTGTTTTGAAACAGGGCCACCAACCCTGTTTCCTCGCCGGATCCCAGCTGCAGATTGGACAGGGTACTGCTCAGGAACAGGACCAGCACCAAAACGCTCACGCCGGTGAACAGGACCGTCCTGGGGGATGACTGCAGGGCACGGATCGATTCTGGCAATTTCAGGTTCATGGTGCAGCATCACACACAGGGAAAGCCCAAGGCAACTGCCTTGTTCTCTGCCGTCACCGGGCTTCACAGAAACTGAGCGCACAGAAACAGCAGCAGGGGAAATGACGGTACATTATAGACTGTCTGTCATGGCAGGACTGTGTTCCGCCTTGTGTTTGGCCTGATGTGCCCGCGGCGCAGTCTTGCCCCGCAGCCTTCTGTCCATGGCACCCAAGTCGGGCAGAATCAGGTTTACACGCCGCCAATACGCTAGTATTATTAAGAACATGGATACTTGATTGATCACGTTGCACTATGAGCCAGCCTTTCCGGATTGTCAGTGAATTCCAGCCCACAGGCGATCAGCCGGAAGCCATTGAGGCCTTGGTCACGGGCCTGGAACAGGGATTGACCCATCAGGTCCTGCTGGGCGTTACCGGGTCCGGCAAGACCTTCACCATGGCCAATGTGATTGAACGTGTCCAGGTGCCCACCCTGGTCGTGGCCCACAACAAGACCCTGGCCGCGCAGCTGTACAGCGAACTCAAGGAATTTCTGCCCCGGAATGCCGTCGAGTACTTTGTCAGCTACTACGATTACTATCAGCCGGAAGCCTACATCCCCCGTTCCGACATCTATATCGAGAAGGAAGCACAGGTCAACGACGAGATCGAACGTCTTCGGCTGGCCGCTACCAGTGCCCTTTTTGCCCGGCCCGATGTGGTGATTGTCGCTTCCGTGTCCTGCATCTACGGCCTGGGCAACCCGGAAGACTACGGCTATGCCGTCTGTACCCTGCAGGTGGGCGAACGCATACGGCGGCAGCGGGTATTGCGCCACCTGGTCAGCATCTACTATGAACGCAACGACAGTGATCTGAATCGGGGCCGTTTCCGCGTACGCGGCGATGTGCTGGAGATTCACCCCGCCTACGAGGATGTGGGCTACCGGATCAGCTTCTTCGGGGATGAAATCGAGCGCATCAGCCGCTTTGACCTGTTGACCGGTGAAATGTATGCCGATCTGGAGGAAGTGGCCATTTACCCGGCCAAGCACTTCGTGACCTCTGACGAGAAGCTGGAAGCCTCGATCGCTACCATTGAAACGGAACTGGACCAGCGCGAGGCCGAACTCCAGGCCACCGGCAAGCTGCTGGAAGCCCAGCGCCTGCGCCAGCGCACCAACTACGATCTGGAAATGCTGCGGGAAGTAGGCTACTGCAACGGGATTGAGAACTACAGCCGCCACCTGGACCAGCGGGAGGAGGGCACCCCGCCCTGGACCCTGCTTGACTATTTTCCGGCTTCCTGGCTGCTGATTGTCGATGAGAGCCATATGACCATCCCCCAGTTGCGCGGGATGTACCGGGGGGATCTCTCCCGCAAGCAGACCCTGGTGGATTTCGGCTTTCGCCTGCCGAGCGCCAAGGACAACCGGCCCCTGATGTTTGAAGAGACATCGGAACGCATCAATCAGGTCCTGTATGTCAGTGCCACACCCGGACCCTATGAACTGGAGAAAGCCCAGCAGACCGTGGAACAATTGATCCGGCCCACGGGATTGCTGGATCCGGTGGTGGAGGTCCGCCCGACCCGGGGCCAGATCGAGGATCTGATCCACGAGGTGCAGATACGCATCCAGCAGGGCCAGCGTTCCCTGATTACCACCCTCACCAAGCGCATGTCCGAGGATCTGGCGGAATACCTGGCGGAGATGAACATCCGGGTCCACTACCTGCACAGTGAAATCGATACCCTGGAACGCCTGGACATCCTGCGCGATCTGCGCATGGGCGTATACGATGTCGTGGTGGGCATCAATCTGTTGCGCGAAGGCCTGGATCTGCCGGAAGTGACTCTGGTCGCGGTGCTGGATGCCGACAAGGAAGGCTTTCTGCGCAGTGCCAGCGCCCTGATCCAGACCATGGGGCGGGCGGCCCGGCACGTGGAGGGCAAGGCCATTCTCTATGCCGACAAGATGACGGAGGCCATGCGCCGGGCGCTGGCGGAAACGAACCGGCGCCGGGAAATGCAGCAACAGTACAACGAGGCACATGGCATTGAACCCACCACCATCGTCAAGGAGATCCGGGACCTGACAGATCGGGTCGCGGCCATGACACAGGACACCCCCCCGGACACGCCGCCGACGGCCGAGGTCTCGCTGGCGGATTTGAATGAAGATCAGATTGCCCAGATGATCAGGGAACTGGAAAAGGAAATGAAGCTGGCGGCCCAGCAACTGGAATTTGAAAAGGCCGCCGCCCTGCGGGACCAGATTGTGGCGCTCCGCCGCAGTGAACCGATACAGGTCATCCCATGAGCACCCGCAACGGCCAAAGCCAGGCCCGGGAAACGGTAGAGCTGGCCCGGGAAATGCAGGTAGCCTATCTGGATTACGCCATGAGCGTCATCGTGAGCCGGGCCCTGCCGGATGTGCGGGATGGGCTCAAGCCGGTACAGCGCCGCATTCTGTACGCCATGTATCACGATCTGCGCCTGCAGCATTCCGGTCCCTACCGGAAGAGTGCCCGTATTGTGGGCGAGGTGCTGGGGAAATACCACCCCCACAGCGATCAGTCCGTCTATGACGCGATGGTGCGGCTCGCCCAGGATTTCAGTCTGCGCTATCCGCTCATTGACGGACAGGGCAACCTCGGGAGCATTGATGGCGACAATCCCGCTGCCATGCGCTATACCGAAGCCCGGCTGGCCGCCCTGTCCCATCCCATGATGCGGGATCTGGAACGGGAGACGGTGGACTGGACCGCCAACTTTGACAATTCCCTGCCGGAACCCACCCGGTTGCCCACGGCGTTGCCCAATTTGCTGGTGAATGGGGCCAACGGCATTGCCGTGGGTATGGCCACCCAGATTCCGCCCCATAACCTGGGGGAGATCTGTGATGCCCTCGATTACCTGCTGGACCATTATGCCCGGCGGGACCAGATCACGACCCGGGACCTGCTGCGCTTCATCCAGGGTCCTGATTTTCCCACGGGCGGCTTGCTGTTCCGCTACACCCCGGCGGCCAAGAGCAGCGAGCCGGAGGACAGCCTGCTTAACGCCTATGCGAGTGGGCGGGGTCGTCTCACGGTCCCAAGCCCGGGTCCATACCGAAGACATGACCATGGGGCGCAAGCGGATCGTGGTATCCCAGATTCCCTATCTCACCAACAAGACCCATCTGATCGAGCGCATTGTCCATCTGGTTCGTCAGGGCTCGCTGCAGGGCATCACGGACATCCGGGACGAGAGTGATCGGGCGGGCATGCGCATATGCATTGAGTGTTCCCGGACGGCGGTACCCAACAAGATCATCGATCAGCTGTTTGCCCAGACTCCCATGCAGCAGACGTTCTCACTGTCCATGGTCGCCCTGGTCCATGGCACGCCCCAGCGTCTCAATCTGCAGGAGATGCTTCTCCATTTTCATAGACCATCGCCACGATATCGTGCGGCGGCGCGCGACCTACGAACTCAAACAGGCCCAGGCCCGGATCCATATCGTGGAAGGCCTGCTCAGGGCCCTGGATATCCTGGATGACGTCATTGCCACGATACGGCAAAGCCGCCGCCCTGATACGGCCCGCAACAATTTGCAGAAGGCATTTGACTTCACGGAACTGCAGGCCCAGGCCATTCTGGCCATGCCGCTGCGGCAATTGGTGGCGCTGGAAATCCGGCAGTTGCGCCAGGAATTCCGGGATCTGGTCGCGCAGATTCGCCAACTGGAACAGCTGCTGGCCTCGGACGACCAGATCCGGGCCGCGATCAAGGCGGAACTGGCCACGATCCGGCAGGAATTCGATGATGCCCGCCGGACCCGCATCATGGATCAGACGGTGCAGCCCCTTTCCCTGGAGGATCTGGAACCTGATCAGACGGTCTGGGTCTCGGTGGCCCGTCGTGGCACCGTCAAGCGCTATGCCTACCGGGGCATGAACGGCGGCCGCTTCAAGGAGATCGGGCGCAACAGCAGCCTGTCGGCCGCGGTAGCCAATACCCGTGACATGCTGTATCTTTTCAGTGCCGACGGCAAATGCCAGCGCGTCCAGATCCATCGGGTACCGCAGTCAGGTTCCCCCCAACATGTGGCAGACCTGACCGGCTTTACGCGGCGGGACGCCATTGTGGCGGCCATTCCCCTGCCCCGTGACTCACATCCGGCCCAAAAGGAATACGTGTGCCTGGTCACGGCCCAGGGCATGATCAAGCGCGTACAGGTCAATCACCTGCTGGAAGCACCTGGCGAAGAATTGAAAGTGATTGGCTTGCAGAAAGGGGACCGACTCGGCTGGGTACTGCTGTCCTGCGGGGACGATTGAGGTGATTGCTCTTCACGGCGCACGGCAAGGCCATTCGCTTCCGGGAGGCAGATGTGCGCACCTTGAGTCTGGGGGCCCAGGGCGTCCGCAGTATGAAGATCGGCGATCAGGACAGTCTGGTTGCGGCCGCCATGGCCCAGCCGGCCGGTTCCATTCTCTCCGTTACGCGCAATGGCTTCGCCAAGCGCACGGCGGTCGACGAGTTCACCCTGCAGGGGCGTGCGGGCAGTGGCCTGAACGGCCACAAACTGACCGCCAAGACGGGCGAGATTGCGGGCGTTGTCGTCACGGACAGCCACCAGACCAACGCCAAGATAGCGGTCAAGGCGGGACGCAGCATCCTGGTCCAGGAAGTATCCAGCATCCCCCAGTCCAACCGTGTCACCCAGGGTCGTGTCCTGCAGGGACTGTCGCCAGACAGCCCCGTGGAAGCGGTCTCCCTGCTCTGGTCCGATGTCGAGGTTGATCGATCCTGAACTTGACCTTGCGGGAAGTCCAGGCGGGATTCCGGACGGCCCCGATTCGCATCAGGCTGTACCACCACGAAAATCCAGCTTCAGCTTTGAAGTTGACAGCAAATCACGCTGGGTATCCCTACGGGTTTTCCGCCTGCAAGTCACACTCCTGCGGGGCCTGCAGCGGCCCCATCAGATCCCTGACCGATGGGTCTTGACGGATACGACGGTCCTGGGTCAGGGGGTGCCCGAAGGCCATCACCCAGGACATCCCGCGACCCGGAGGCCGACTCTGTGCGGGGGCCTCAAGGCCCCACCCGCCGGCCCTGCACGACGCCGTAGTCGAAATGTGTGCCTACGCGCAGGCGGAAGACTTCGCCCCGTGCCCCCCTACCTGACACCCGACCGTGGACAAGGGCCACGGGCGCAGGGAAACCCGCCCCTGTGGGGCGATCGGGGACCCGGAGTACCGGGCGTATGGCGCTCCGGACCACGCTTGGCCGGCCCTGCAAAGCCTGGTGATGGTCCCGTCCCAGCGCCGCCTCGGCGACCACATGGCGCCGGAAACCCGCGACTTCATTTCCCGTTTGCCGCCCTGTGCACGCACCCTGTGGGGGGGTGCGGGGGCAGGGGGGGCATTGAGAACACGATGCACGGGACCCGGGACATGGCCTTGCGTGAGGCGGAAAGCCGCATACGTACGGGCCAGGTCGCCCACCACAGGGCGGTCCTGCGTCGCCTGGCCCTGAATCTGCTGCGGCAGGCACCGACGGCCAAGGGGGGTATCGCCGCCCAAGGCAAGCAGGCTGGCGGGGATGAGGATTCCCTCCGGCAGGGGTTGCCACCATAGCCATGCATGCATGATGCGATTGCCCAGGGCAATCGCCCCGACCATACCAAGATTTCAATTCTACACGTTATAATCTTCTACTGTGAACCAAGAAGCGGAGTTCTATTTATGCAGTTTGGACTTAGGCACGTTCGTTGCTTCGGCGAAACCAGATCCTGTAAGAATTGCGCCTCTCACAATCTTGGTGGGGAGAAAACAGTACAGGCAAATCCTCCTTTCTGGCCCTATTGCGTATCGCGCAACAGATTGCCCAAGGTGATCTTGCCCCTGATTTCAATGCTGAGCCCTTTCGGCTAGGTGCCTATGAACAGATTGCGCATCGTTCCATTGGCGAAGGTACTCCGCTGATTCATTCGGACTGTCGTTATCCGTAAATGTAGATTTACCCAAGAAAAACCACCCTTTGCAAACTGCAGTTGCGACTTTCGATGCGCAATTTGTCTCCAGCGAAGGACAACCCCAACTTTCCCTGTACGAGTTTAGTGTTCTTGACTATCGCTTCCGCATAGCATCGGGCAGGAAATCAACAGGATAAGGATGAAATCAGTTTTGACTTTCCCTCTTGGCAGGGCACATTCCGAGTCCATCGCATGACACACGAAGAAAATGCTGTTGAGAGGCTTTTTTGCCCTGGATGGCGGAATATACTTGGGACCAAGTCTACATGAAAAACCGCGGGAAAGATGCTGATGGTATTTCTGATGAAGATACCACAAATTTTTACTACATGTCGGATTCTGCGCTAAAGGAATTCAAGGCCTCCGTTTATCCTTTTTGCCCCCAGTCAGGACTAAACCGCTCCGCACTTATGACCCGGTTATGGGCATTCCTCAGTCAGAAGGCACTCACGTACCGACCCAATTAGCTCACATGGAGTACACAAGTAGTACCAGAGCAGACAAACTCAAGAGACAGATCAGGTCTTTTGGCCAATCTTCAGGTTTATTTGATGACTTGGGCATAAAAACCCTGGGAAACTCTCAAGGTAATCCTTTCCAAATTGTCGTAACTATCGCTGATAACTACGCCAACCTGATCGATGTGGGATATGGCGTAAGTCAGGGTGCTGCCGATTCTTGTGGACTTGCTTGATGATACTGATACATCAAGACTTTATCTTCTTCAGCAGCCAGAGGTACACCTGCACCCACGTGCACGAGGCCCAGCTGGGGAGTTTCCTGGGCGAGATTGTAACCCAAACCTCAAACCCATATTGCTGTAGAAACACACAGTGATTTTTTGATTGATCGGGTTCGAATGTCAATAAGAGATGAAGAAACACAGCTAACCGCTTGAGGATGTTAGCTTGCTGTATTTTGAGCACACAGGATCAGAAGCCAGAATTCACGAAATTATCCTTGACAGTAACGGTGATATTCAGGATCCACCTCCGTCCTACAGAGATTTCTTCATGTCCGAACTGAGAAGGAAGTTCAACATCTGATGTGTATTATTATTGACGCTGATATGGCACATAAATTTGGTAATCCCAATAAGAAGAGAAAACCGCATCCTGATGCACTGCCAGTGCTTAACCGATTGATGGATCCATCAGGAATAAGCCTCGGCCTTAGGCGGCAAATTAACCGAGGAATTGTTTATACTTGCTGTTATGCGGGAACTTGTGAATGAATTGCACAATGTAGGGCGTGTCTGCTTATACCAGGACAATATTGTGGAGCAGAAGACCAATTTGCTTATTCACTTCCAAATCCTGTAAGTCAGACGATCCGCACACCATAGCTTTAGTCCCAGATTTCGGGGGCACGGGTACTCTATACCGGAGATGGCGATCTGCGCCAAGACTTCACGAATCCCTGTTTGATCAACAATCCTGCAGGGAAGGTTTATCAAAGCCAGTCAGACGCCAGATTGCTGGAAAATCCCCCTAAATGTCTTGCACCTGCTACAAGTGATCTGTGACTTTCAGCAACTGTCTGAAGCTATTGCTGTGTTCCATGCTCCAGCTGCTGTAGCATTGAATCGCATTTGGGTGAAAGTCTGAATATCAATGCCCCAGAAACGGCGCAAGCGATGCTTGCAGGTGTGGCGGGCCAGGTGAGCTGCGACATGGGTCGCGGTACCGATGACCAATTGATGGAGCCTGTGTTTGCGATGACGTCCGGCCGCCATGGTCCTTCTATACCGAGGGTACAAATACAAGTGGCACTTTACGGGTAACCATCAGCGAAGTCTCGGGCCGTGCTTTGACCATTCCGCTCACCGTTACCTACGTGCGGGAGTCCAGTGTCGACTTGACGGACATACCCACTGCCGTGTCCTTTGTACACCGAGGGGCCAGAACTGTTTCCGTCTCCTTTACGTTGACCAACGACTCGGTGGACAAGGGCTCCAAGGTAATAGTGGTGACCTTTGGAGGTACCTGCCAACGTTGTGGCAGGCACCTCCAAAGGGACAATCAACATCACCGATGACGATCCATAATGGCAGGGACCCTGGCTATAATCGCAGCGAGACGCAGATATCTGCCGGGCAGCAAAACCGTGCTGTCCGGGGCCCAAGTTGCAACACATCGTTCCGGCAATTGGCAGCACTCTTTCAAAGATGGGGAGATCAGAGACCAAAGGATCTCCAAGTCTTTGAGATGGAGGTGACATCCCCTCAGGCAATCCACTATTGCTGGACGAGTGGGGAGCCTGACGATCGCGCCGATGTCGCTCCCCACCGGGAAGGGGTCGGACCTGACCCGTCGGGTCGGGGTGGAAGCCTGTGGTTCGCCGTGCACCCGCACTGGCGCCAACGCTCCCCCGGGATATGGCGGGGGCCTTTCATGAAAATGACCGCCGTAGCCGTGCGATCCCGGCTGCCTCTCACAGGGCTTGGGGGAAATGCATCGCGCATAACCTGCTTCTGCAGGATCAATGGTCTGGCCCCCCAAGTAACGGACGGCGGCCGGACACGGGGGTGATCTGTGCTTTCCAATAGGCCTCAGCCAAAACCCAGTCAGATGCCATCATCCTGGCCTGATGCATTATCACACTACAATCACTCCTAAAGGTCATACTGTCACATAAAACTGATATAATTGGACGTAGGCAGTCTCTCTTGACGATCTCTATGGCAGCGTGGAAGCATTAGACCCAATCCAACCGCTATTGTGGCCAGTTCATCCCGACTGTCACCTCCATCGTAGCCATGCTTCCAGGTATCCAGCCAGGGCTTTTGCCGCCCATTGGCATCCAGGATCGCGGCATGGTTGCTGAGCCGCTCCTGCCATGAAAATCCTGCCGACAGCTTTAGGCGCTTTGCTTGCCTTCCTGCTTCTGGGTACATGGGGCAACCACATCCGGGCAGCCGGTGCCCTGTATGATCAAGACTATACGCATTGTCCGGTCCACACGCGCCTGGCCGGTGTGACGGGCCTGCAGGTAGTACCAACCAATCAGGACAATCAGCTGCACGTGGAATGGACGGGGCTGCCGTTGGGGCTGCGGGAACGCCTAAGTCCTACCTCGCAGGTCACGGTCATGGTGGTGGGTGCGGACCAGTCCCGCGCACAGCACACGGTGCCCAGCGCCACTTCCCTGGTCCTGGACCAGCTGGATCTGACCTCCCGCCAGGAGGTGCAGGTAGCCCTCACGGATCTTCACCTCGGGCTCCGCTATGTTATCAGCGATGTCGCGGTCAAGACCTTCACCCTGGATTCAGGCCAGTCTTGTCCCCAAGGAACGCTGTGGTCCGGCAACCGCTGCTCCACGGCGGCAGACCGCTGGTGTCCCACGGGGTTTGTCTATGTGGCCTACCGGGGTTGTGTCCAGGCGGACACGCCGACCCGCCTCTGCGGCGTCGGTTATGTGATGCAAGGCGGACGATGCCAGCATCCCAATCGCGCCTGCGACGCCGGGCAGGCCTGGCGTAATGGCGGTTGCCAGGACCGGAACGAGGAGGCCTGTCCTGCGGGCCGGGAACTGCTCCATGGCACGTGCCGACGTATCGTGGAACAGGTCTGTCCCCCACGACACATGTGGAGCAACAGCCAAAACCGTTGTGTTGGTGCCATTGCCGGTGTGGATGCTGCGAGTCCGAATGGTTCAGGCCCCTTACCACCGGTCACCGTCAATTTCGGTGCAACCACCTACAACGTAACGGAAGGAAGCAGCACCACGATACGGGTAACCCTCAGTAGGGCACTGCAACAGCAGGTAACCATCCCCCTCACCACCACCCATCAGAATGGTGCCGACAGCGGGGACTACTCCGGGGTGCCGGCCAGCCTGACCTTCGGCAGCACCGAGACCGTCAAGACCTTCAGCTTGGCCACGACCGATGATACGGCGGACGATGACAATGAGAGCGTGCAGCTGGCCTTCGGCTCCCTGCCGAGCAGCGTTTCGGCCGGCCCCATGACCAGTACCACCGTAGCGATCCTCGACAACGATTTCATCATCAACTTTGGTGCAGCCACCTACAGCGTGACGGAAGGGGCCGCCACGACAGTGCGGGTGACCCTCAGTTCGGCACCGCAACAGCAGGTGACCATCCCCCTCACCGCCACCCACCAGGATGGTGCCAGCAGCGGGGACTACTCCGGGGTACCAGCCAGCCTGACCTTCGGCAGCACCGAGACCGCCAAGACCGTCAGCTTTGCCGCGACCAATGATACGGCGGACGATGACGATGAGAGCGTGCAGCTGGCCTTCGGCACTCTGCCGAGTGGCGTGTATGCCGGCACTGTGGACAGCACCACCGTGTCCATTACCGACCTGGATATCACCGTGGACCTCGATCCGGCACAGGGCTTCTATACAGAGGGTGACAGTGGCAATATAAGGGTAACCATCGGGGAAGTCTCGGACCGTGATTTGACCATTCCCCTCACCGTTACCTACCTGAATGGGGCCACTGCGGCCGACTGGTCAGGCATAGCGAGCAGCGTGTCCTTTACCCGCCAAGGTGCCAGAACCGTTAACCTCTCCTTTACGATAACCGACGATACGGCTGACGATGACAGCGAGTCGATACAGGTGAGCTTCGGTACCCTGCCCGCCAACGTTTTGGCGGGTACCGTCCAAACAGCAACAGTCAATATCTCCGATAACGACGATCCTGCAAATTAGTTTGGCCAGTTTCTGGGCCCCTTGGGGACGATGAGCTCGTAATTGCAGAGTGACGGGAACGCTTGCAGGGTGGTAAGACCGTGCAGACCGGGGCCCAAGTTGCAATACATCGTTCCTGTAATGTACACACCCGGCAACTGTGCCAAGAGTCAAGTAACGGGTAAGGAATTACAACCCGCCATCCAGGAGGTGGGGGTCCGGGAAAAACAACCAGGCATCCAGCCCAACTGGGATCGTTGTGCCCATTTCCCCCAAGTGAGGGACGCCCGTGGCATGGCAATGACAGTGCAGGCGCGCGTGGGACCGGGCCTGACCATGAGCCAGTCCCGGTGTAGCCTGGTATCCCGGCAGCGGCATGCCATCGGCAAGCGGATGCGACAGATGCGGTACAGGTCGGGACCGCGGTCCACATCGGGGCGGCAAAGCCGGGAGTCTGTGGTGTCCGTGGGTTCGGCTTCAGGGGGCAAGACATACAACTCCCGGCAGTCAGCCATGTTCGGCAACAGGAAACATCGGCCCGGCTGGGCATGGTCCACCGACATCTCTGATACTGCAGTGGTACTTTCAGACCCAGGAGAAAAAGAACCTGTGTCCTGTATGCTCATCATAGGGAAATCATCCCTGATTTCCTGGCACAAGAACCTGATCAGACCTCAGGTTCGCCTCCAGACAGTACAAACCCCGAGGGACGGCCAAAATACCATTGCCGTATGGGTAGCAGGGGGTCGGTACGGTGTGACCTCCCGGTTCAGGCACTGGATGACCATTCTTGCCACCCGCCGGGCGGATCGTGGTCCCCCATGCTGGCGCTGCATCGTGGTGCAGGCGGCAGGGCACGGTCCTCCCATGACGGAATACCGCCCGGAATTCCTGCGAAATGCTACGTCCCAAGTTACAATGATCCAACCGGTTTTTCACTGGCCAAGGGGGATACCCCCAAAGGGATCTGCCGCCAAGTGATTCTGGAAGCACCTTAGTGCGGCATCCTGGACAACGCGTGCGGTTGCATGGTGGTTGTTCGCGCTTGGAAACTCTGCATATGGGGACTGTTGCATGAATACCCAGACCCCCTGGCGTGGCATATTTGTCATTGTCGTCACGCCATTTGATGATGACCTGAATCTGGACGAAGCCAGCTTGCGCCAGGAAATCGCATATTGCCTCGATGCCGGTGTGCACGGTCTGGTCGGCCCTGCCAACGCCAGTGAGTTTGGAACCTTGTCCGATGCCGAGAAGGAAACCTGGATTCGGGTCGTGCTGGATGCCTGCGGCGATCGGGTGCCCTTCATCGCCACCACCTCCGGCCTGCATGCCCACGGGGCTGCGTCCTTCTCCCGCTGGGCCCAAGAGCAGGGAGCCGCCGGCATCATGGCCATGCCCCCCTATCTGCTGCATCCTGATGCCGCCGGCTGCTACGCCTATTACCAGCAGCTGTCCCGGGCCGTCTCCATCCCCATCGTGATCCAGAATTTCCTCGGTCCCATCGGTACGCCCATGTCCTCCGCCCAGGTGGGCCGCATGTGCCGGGAACTGGACACGGTACAGTATGTCAAGGAAGAAACCTGGCCGGAGCCCCGCCAGCTGTCCGCGACCCTGCAGGCCGCCGGAGACAGCTGTCTTGGGGTGTTTGGCGGTCAGGGCGGTGTCTTCCTGCTGGATGAATACCGGCGCGGGGCGTGTGGCAATATGCCTGCGTGCCAGATTGCCCAGCAGCATGTGCGACTCTGGGAATTGCTGGAAGCGGATCGGGAACCGGAAGCCCGGGCCCTGTTTAACCAGGTCCTGCCCCTGATTTCCTTTGAACGCCTGCATGGGGTGGCCGTATACAAGGAAGTGTTGCAGCGCCGCGGCGTGTTCCGCACTCCCCACTGCCGGATGCCCAAATACTTTCTGGACGCACAGGACCGGATGGAGCTGGATGCCATCCTGGAAGGCGTGGAACCGGCTTTGGTCCGCTGAATCAGAACCACGAGGTGGGAATGTGACGACGGTTTACTGGGAAGACAATACTGTCAGACTGATAGACCAGCGACAGTTGCCGCACAAACTGGAGATTGCCACCCTGCGCTCCGTCACGGAGGTCGCTGACAGCATATTCCAGATGTATGTACGCGGCGCTCCTGCCATTGGCGCTGCCGCCGCGTATGGCATGGCGCTGGCGGCTTGCCACAGCCAGGCACCGGATCGCACCGCCCTGCTCGCCACGCTGCAGGCAGCCAAGCGGGAACTGGATGCCGCCCGGCCCACAGCGGTGAACCTGAGTTGGGCCACGACCCGGATTCTGGAGGCCGTTGCCGCCTCGGCTGCTACGGCGGTGGATCAACTGCAACAGCGGGCCCTGGAAGAAGCCCATGCCCTGGCCGCGGAAGATGTGACCATCAATCGCCGGATGGGACACTGGGGCGCGACCGTCATACCGGATGGCGCCAATCTGCTGCACCACTGCAATACCGGATCGCTGGCCACCGTGGATTTCGGTACGGCGCTGGGCGTGGTATATGCCTGCCAGGAACAGGGCAAGAACATCCATGTATGGGTGAACGAAACCCGCCCCCGTCTGCAGGGGGCCAGGCTGACGGCCTGGGAATTGATGCGGGCTGAGGTGCCCATGCACCTGATTGCCGACAATGTCTCCGGCTCCCTGATGCGGGCCGGGAAGGTGGACGTCGTTGTCTTCGGGGCGGACCGGGTAGCGGCCAATGGGGATGTAGCCAACAAGATCGGGACCTACAATGTGGCGGTGCTGGCCCAGGCGCACGGCATCCCGGTCTATTGCGTTGCCCCCACCTCCACCATTGATCTGGCGACGTCCTCAGGCGACCGCATACCCATCGAGGAACGGGCGGAGGAGGAGGTCACCCGGTTCGGGGGCACCCCTGTGGCCCCTGTCGGCGTGCCGGTGTACAACCCGGCCTTTGATATCACCCCTCATCGCTACCTGACAGGCATTGTGACGGAAACCGGGATCTGCTACCCGCCCTTTGGGCAGTCACTCGCCAGCGCGGTCGCAACGGCCGGTCACCAGCAGGGCACAGACTGACATGGCCCCGCGTTCCTTTTCGTCTGTCGTGGTGTATTGTGGGGCCCAGCCCTCTGTTCCGGCCCGGTATCTCGATCAGGCCTACCAGTTTGGTCAAGTCCTGGCCCGTCGTTCGATTCGTCTGGTGTTCGGGGCCGGTTCCCTGGGCATGATGGGCGCGGTGGCTCGGGGGGTACTGGATGGGGGCAGCACCATCCTGGGTATCATTCCGGACTTTCTGGTAGACAAGGAAACGGCGGGCGCACCGCTCGGCCCGCAAATCGTGGTATCCAGCATGCATGAACGCAAGACCGTCATGCTGGAACACGCCGATGCCGTGGTGGCCCTGCCCGGTGGCTTCGGTACCATGGACGAACTCATGGAAGCGATTGCCTGGAATCAGCTGGGACGCATACGCAAACCCGTGGGTATCCTGGACATCAACGGCTACTATGCCGGCTTGATCGCGTGGCTGGACAATGCGGTCAGGGAAGGTTTTGTCCGGGAGTGCATGCGCACGCAGATGCTGGTGGATACAGACGGCGACCGTCTCCTGCAACGCATGGCCCAGGCCGAACTGCCGCCGCCTCTCATTTGACGATCCCCATCGGGAAGCCCAGAAGATCGAAGGGATCCTGATTATCGCTATAATAACGGTGTATGCCTCCCGGCCGTCAGACGGCCGGGTTTGAACCTGACAGCGCATGTGACCTGATGGACCTGCATTGTGACATAGCCGATTTTGCCCTGGCGGATCAGGGCCTCAGCCGCATGACCTGGGCGCGCAAGGAAATGCCTGTACTGGCCGCCCTGGAAAAACGGTTTGCCGCATCCCGGCCGTTCCATGGCGTGCGCATGGCCGCCTGCATGCATGTAACCACGGAAACCGGCAACCTGGTGCGGGCCCTCCTCGCCGGCGGGGCCGATCTGGCCCTGTGCGCCAGCAATCCGCTCAGTACGCAGGACGATGTCGCCGCCGCGCTGGTAACGCACTACGAAGTGCCGGTCTTTGCCCGGAAGGGCGCTTCCAACGAAACCTATGTCAGCCACCTGGGCGCTGCCCTGGAGATCCAGCCGCACCTGACAATGGATGATGGCATGGATTTGCTGGCCCTCCTGCATACGGAACGCCAGGATCTGCTGGATCAGGTGGTGGGCGGTACCGAGGAAACCACCACCGGCATCATTCGGCTCAAGGCCATGGCCCAGCAGGGGGCCCTGCGGTATCCGGTCATGGCCGTCAACGATGCCCAGACCAAGCACTTGTTCGACAACCGGTATGGTACGGGCCAAAGTACCCTGGACGGCATCATTCGGGCTACCAATATTCTGTTGGCCGGCCGCAATTTTGTCGTGGCGGGATATGGCTGGTGCAGCCGGGGTATCGCTTCCCGCGCCCGGGGTCTGGGGGCCAACGTGATCGTGACCGAGGTGGACCCTGTACGTGCCCTGGAAGCCGTCATGGACGGATACCGGGTCATGCCCATGCTGGAGGCGGCCCGGGTGGGCGAGATTTTCTGCAGCGCCACGGGGAATCGCCATATCCTGGATCGTCATCACTTCGCGGTCATGCCCAGTGGGGCCATTCTGGCCAATAGCGGACACTTCGATGTGGAAATCAACCTGGATGCCTTGCGTGACCTCAGCCAGGAGGTGGTGCGCATACGGGAGTTTCTGGATGAATATCGCCTGCAGGACGGACGCAACCTCTACGTCGTGGGGGAGGGACGCCTCGTCAATCTGGCGGCCGCCGAAGGGCATCCGTCCACAGTGATGGACATGAGCTTTGCCAATCAGGCCCTGGCGGCCCTGCATATGGTCCAGCACGGGGCGGATCTTGCGCCGGACGTCTATGATGTGACGGCGGACATCGACCAGGAAATTGCCCATCTCAAGCTTGAGGCCATGGGCATCCATATCGACACGCTGACTCCAGACCAGGCCGCGTACCTGCACAGCTGGTCTCTCGGCACAACCTAATCCGACTGGTACATCGCTTTTCGCCCACTTCCTGCCACCAAGCCAGCCATGAGCCAATTCCGTCTGCCTTCCACCGGCCATCTCTTCACCAGCGAATCTGTGAGCGAGGGCCATCCCGACAAAGTGTGTGACCAGATCAGCGACGCTGTGCTGGACGCACACCTCACGGTCGATCCCATGGCCCGTGTCGCGTGTGAAACCGCGGTGAAATCCGCCGATATCTTTCTCCTGGGAGAAATCACGGCCCGCGCCGACGTCAGGGTGGACTATGCCAGTGTGGTGAAGGATGTCCTGCAGCGCATCGGCTACGGGCCAGACGAGGAATTCGGTCCGGATTGCCATACCCTGCACTGCCATATCAGCGCCCAGAGTCCTGACATTGACGCCGGGGTATCCCAGGCCCAGCAGGGTGCCGGGGATCAGGGCATGATGTTTGGCTTCGCCTGTGACGAAACCCCTACCTACATGCCACTGCCCATTCATCTGGCGCACAATCTGACGCGTACCCTGAGCGAGAAGCGCAAAGCCGGGACGTTGCCCTGGCTGCGCCCGGATGGCAAGTCCCAGGTCACCGTAGAGTACCGGGAGGGTACACCGCACCGTATTCACACGGTGGTCATCAGTGCCCAGCATGCGCCCGATATCGGGCAGGACGATATCAACGCCCAGATCCACGAACATATTCTGCACCCCGTCCTGGCTCCCACCGGCTTGCTGGACAGGGATGTGATTGCCCATATCAATCCCACGGGCCGCTTCGTCATGGGCGGACCGGCGGCCGATGCCGGTGTGACCGGGCGCAAGATTATTGTGGATACCTACGGGGGCATGAGCCGCCACGGTGGGGGCGCGTTCAGTGGCAAGGATTGTACCAAGGTCGATCGCAGTGCCGCCTACATGGCGCGTCTGGTCGCCAAATGTGTGGTGGCCGCCGGCTTGGCCCGGCGCTGTGAAGTGCAGCTGGCCTACGCCATTGGCTATCCGGAACCGGTCAGTGTCCTGCTGGAAACGTTCGGTACCGGCACCGTACCCGATGCCGAAATCGCCGGGAGCATCCAGACCCACTTCGATCTCAGTCCGCAAGGCATCGTGCAGGATCTGGAACTGCGGCGTCCCATATACCGCCAGACCGCGGCCTACGGCCATTTTGGCCGCCCGGATCTGGCCCTGCCCTGGGAAGACCTGACGCGGGGTTCGGCGGCCTGCTTCATGGCCGCCTGGGCCTGATACGGCACGGAACGGGCCTGGCCTATGGCGAAACAAAGCAGCAATGTAACCGCGACCCGCACCAAGCCGCAGCCGGAACGGGTCATTGCCGGCGGCCAGCAACAACAGGATCGGGCTCCGGACTACGCCCTGCGCCCCAAATGGCTGGCCGAAATGATCGGCCAGGACAGCCTGCGCGACAAAATGACCATTCTGGTGGAAGCGGCGAAATTGCGCAACGAACCCCTGGACCATGTTCTGCTGTACGGTCCGCCCGGACTGGGCAAGACCACCCTGAGTCATATTCTGGCGCATGAGATGGGCGCTGTGCTCAAGATCACCTCAGGCCCCGCCATAGAACGCCAGGGGGATTTGGCGGCGATCCTGACCAACCTGCAGCGGGCCGACATCCTGTTCATTGACGAGATTCATCGCCTGCGCCCGGTGATCGAGGAAATTCTCTATCCGGCCATGGAGGATTCCACCCTGGACATCGTGATCGGCACAGGCCCCGGCGCCCGGAATGTCCGCCTGCCCCTGCCCCGGTTTACGGTGATCGGCGCCACTACGCGCCTGGCCCTGCTGACCGCCCCCTTGCGGGCCCGTTTCGGCGTGATTGACCGCTTTGACTTTTACGATGAGGACGCCCTGCAAGCCATTGTCGTGCGGGCCAGCCAGGAACTGGAGATGGAGATCGATGACGACGGGGCACGGGAAATCGCCCGCCGGGCCCGGGGCACGCCCCGGGTAGCCCTGCGCATGCTGCGCCGCGTGCGGGATTTTGCCCAAGTCAAGGCAGACAACCGCATTGACCGCGCTGTGGCCCAGCAGGGACTGCAATTGCTGGATGTCGATGAACTCGGACTGGACGATCTGGATCGCCGACTGCTGGAGAGTCTGATCCACAAATTTGAGGGCGGTCCCGTCGGACTGGAAACCCTGTCCGCCAGCATCAGTGAAGAGACGGATACAGTGATGGATGTGGTGGAGCCGTACCTGCTGCAACTGGGCTTCCTGCAACGGACACCCAGTGGCCGGGTGGCCACGCCGGGAGCCTACAGACACCTGGGTCTGGACGCCCCCGGGGACGACGACACCAAGCAGATCTCATTGTTTCAGTCCTGACGGACCGCAAGCTCCAGAACCTTGGGGACAGCCAGCCCGGTTTGCTGTGCACTTCCGGCTATTGGGTAGTTACCTGATAGCCTGCCGGCAACAGGGCGATCCAGGTACGGCCGGGACGCAGGGGTATGTCGACGCCCTCTGTCGTCTGAAAACGCGGCATCCGCCCCAGGACATCCGAGGTCCATGTGCCTTCATACATGAAACCATCCCGGAACACGATGGCGCGCCCCGAGCCAAAAATGTTTTGATCGATGCTGCGGCTGCCCAGGGCATCCTCAATCAGTGCGGTGCGGACATGGGGCACATACTGGACGATGACATTGTGCGGGGCAATCTGTACATCGCCATTCCGGTCGAGATGCGGCTGCCCGCCGACGGAACGCAGGTATTGGCCGGAGGCCGGATCGTAGCGGAATTCCACCCATGCACTCGACACCGTGGGGTAGGGAATGTAGATGTAGGCGGCGGGGGTCAGACTGGCCGGCGCCTCACCAAACTGGAAACCGGCCAGATCGATCGGTTGTTCCCACAATGTATCCTGCAGCCAGCGCCGCATGCCCTGGGTGTTGGTGTGAAACCGGGTCAGGCCGGAACCCAGTACCAGGGAATAGGGCAGGATGGCATTCGGATTGTCCAGGTCGATATCGAAAAAGGGGAATTCCGATACCTCGCGCAACAACACCCGAATGTAGTCACTGGCCCCGGAACACATGGTCGCGGCGTTGAACTGGTACCCAAGATAGAAGTTGATCAGGCGGGCCGAGCGTATGGGACCAATGAGCGGTATGTCTTCCCCGTAGAAGATGCCAGTCATGCGTGTGATCTGGTTGCCATCCACCAGGTATTCGTAAACCACATCCGCCTGCGACAGGCCTGATTGCGGCCGGGCAGATACATCAGAGGGTATGCATACCGCCAAAGGGCGCTGCTGCAAGCGCTGCGGGGCCACCTGCAAGCCCGTCAAGGGATTGATAGGAGCGGTCGGGGCATGGCTGTACCGGAAATCTGGCAGGTTGCCCATGGCAATCTGGATGGTGATTTCCCGCAACTCTGCACGACTGAGATTCTCTCCCGGGGAGGGCCAGGGTACGGGGGTTGATACCACTGCCCCCTCTGTCGGTGTCGCGGTCAGGCTAACATTGAGGTAGTCGCCTGACACCCAGCCATCGGTCACCTGATCCGCCAGACAGCACACGCGCCACCAGACCCCCTGATCCCCACTGCGTTCCAGCAAGGTCACGGCGTCGTCCCGGTGCAATTGTCCCAATATGGCATAGCCAAGGCCGGGTCCGCTGCGCATGTTCAGGTTCTGTGCGGTAACGGAACCGGTACCCAAACCTTCATCCACACTGCTTGCCGTTGGGGTGGGAAGGGGCGTGGGCGTGGCCGTGGGCACGGCTTCCGGTTCTGCCTCCTCGGCAGACGCGGCCGCTTCCGGCAAGGGGGTAGCGGTGAAGGTGGGCACCAGCATGGGTTCGGTGGGGAACTGTCCATCAACGGGAGCCACCACGACACAGCCACTGCTTGCCAGTCCGATGACCAGCAAGAGGAGGACCTGGACGAATCCGCGCGACAAGCAAAGGGGACGGGACATGGGGGACAGAAAACCTTGGCTGCAAGGATAGGCAAAGAGCTTGCTTTACCGCAAACCCATGACCCAATTATGCCCTATGCCCGGCGGGATTCCGGGATCAGCGGGGCAGGCCGCTGCCAGACAGGACCAGCGATAGACAACGTGTTGCCGGTCTGAACCCGGCAGGACAAAGGGATGTTGCGCGACAGTACCATGGCAGGATCCACCGCGCCACCATGTGCCAGCTGTACCGCCTGCCAACGTGGCAAGACCCACACGGGAAACACCGGGCGGGGCTTGTGCCAACCTTCCCGCTATCGCCGGCCAGGACTTCCAGGATACCCAGGCGGGTTGAGGAGGGTTGGGAATCGGATTTCCCGCAAGCCCCGGTGTATGCCGCAAACCGAGTTTGGGGCTGTCAGGTGGAGAGCTTCCAGACTGGGGATTCGGCTTTGAGAGCCAGGATTGGTGTCTGCTTCATCCAGGGAAACCCACATGACAGCCCTCTGTCACGTCGAATCCGGAGTTATACCCATTGGGTGTGATAAACCAACATTCATATAGCCATTACAGAGGGTACTATGTGTAGTCCATACCAAGCGAACTGGTATAGATCTATAGATATGGCAGCGTGTGAAACTCGCAGGAATCTGGTTTCGCTACCAGAACAAGAACCGTAAACGTTGAGTAAGATCTTGTCCAGTTCCAATTTGCCTTTCCCTAATCTTTCAATCCAAGGATTCCGATGCTTCCGGAATCTTGAGGTCTCGCCGCTGGGCCGTGTGACCTTGATCACGGGAAAAAACGACGTGGGAAAGTCGTCAATATTGGAAGCGTTACGCCTCTTTGCACAGAACGCAGCCGCTGACACTCTCTACGATATTCTCACTTCCCGGGGGGAGCATGTCAGGAGTCAGGGAAAGGAAGCGGAGTTCCCAAGCCCTGAAGAAAGCTTTGGGTTCTCAACTCTGTTCTACGGATTTCCTTCCGTCTATGACAAGCCCGAAGCGATTGTTCTTAAGGTTGATTCCCCCTCACAGCCAATAGTACTGTCCTTGCAGGTCGGATGGATGGCAGAACGCGAGGACGGAACAAGACAGACACAGGAGATTGTTTTTGAGGATGTATCACGCCTCAAGGATGTTTCCAGGGGTCCTGTTCTGGTCGTCGTAACAGAAGACCAAACATATACTATGCCGTTTGAGATCTTGCAACACCGTCAAGGGAATCTTGGTCGATCGCCAGGAAGAGCACGAATGTGTTGCCAATTCGTAGATGGTTGCGGTGAGTCATACGCATTAGGCCGTTTGTGGGATGAAGCAAGTCTAAGAGGGAAGGAAGACGAAGCGGTCAAAGCATTGCAAATCATCAACCCCAGCATTACTGCTGTGCGGATGCTCGGCGGGGATGGCTCTATCCCCAGGAGCGCTTTTGTGCGAACCCGTAACTTTGTCCGTTTGGTTCCTCTTCGGGCATTTGGAGACGGACTGAATCGTTTGTTTACCCTTATCCTCACCCTCCTCCAGGCCCGAGAGGGTCTCCTCTTGATCGACAAATTTGAAAGTGGTCTGCATCACACAGTTCAACTGGACACTTGGCGCATTGTTTTTCAACTGGCCCGAGAACTTGACATTCAGGTTTTTGCCACTACCCACAGTTGGGATACCGTAGCGGCCTTTCAAAAGGCTGCGGCGGTATCTCCCGAGGAAGGGATGTTGCTGCGTCTGGTCCGCAGAGAAGATTGTATTGTTCCTACAGTCTTTGCGGAAGAGGAATTGGCCGTGGTCACGCGCCGCCAGATCGAGGTGAGGTAATATGCCGGGCCAAAAGGTACTGCTGGTGGAAGGACGTGATGATGAACACGTCATGTTTCATATCTGTAATCAACACGAAGTTTCCTGCCCGGAAGTAACGGCTTGCGAGGATGACTCCCAACTCCTTCCGGGTCAAGACAAGCTGCACTGATATCCGTTCGCGGCCACATGGGTCCGGAACACATCCAGATCCAGATCCAGACCAAAGCCCGGCCGATCCGGAAACTGAATCAAGCCTTCATGCACCGTATATCCCGGCTGCAGTCCTGTGGTTGCGGCTTCGTCCCACTCCACAAAGCCAAAGCCGACAATCGCCGGCACCATGTGTCCGGTCACATAGTTGCCGATGACCCTGCCGTAGTGATGGGGCGCGGTCAGCACGCCCCATGCGTCCAGCTGTGGGCCCAGCTTGAGCCATTGGGTAAACCCATAGGCAAAAATATCGTATTGAATGACATTCACAAGGCCATCCCGGGCCCAATCCAGCAAGGGTGGTGCCGCCAGGCCCTCCCCATCGGCTATGTGCACTTTCAGCCCTTCCTGCTGCATCCACCGCTGGAGATCCTCATAGAGTATGGGATCTTCATGAAATGCCTCTTCCAGCCAGAAGAGATCAGCGTCGGCGGTTTCTGCCAGTACCCGTTTGGCCAGATTCAGGTTGTACCCATTGTTGGCGTCAATCATGATCGGACAATCGGGTCCTACCACTTCACGCACCCCCCGGATGACCGCAATATCACGCACGGTGCCGGCTTCCAGGGGCATGTGGCGGGCACCGCGGCCCACCTTGATCTTGAACGCCCGATGGCCGTGGTCATAGCCGAACTGTGCTTCTTCCTGGATCAGCGCCACCGCCGCCGCATCGTCGTCCAGATGCAATTCGTCAATATAGAGTGAGGTGTCATAGCACCGCACCTCACGGGCCGCCGCCATATCGGTATCACTCCACGCGGCTACCAGGGCGTGGACGGACTGGCCGGACATGCAGGCCACCAGATCCCAAAGCGGAAACTCAAAATCCTTCCAAACGTCGGCCGGGCCTGTGCCCGCCACAAACACATCCCGGAGTGACTTGCCCAGCAAGGCACTGGCATTCGCCCGCGCGCAATTGGACCAGCCAACGCCGGCATGGCCATCATCGGTCTCTACGCGCATGATCAACACCGCCATCTCCTGCCCATGGACATCCAAACGGGAATTCATGCGGGCTATGCGGGGTCGTGTGCCTGGCAGTGCTGCCCATTCAATGCGTACGATACGAGAGTCATACATGGCTATGGCTAATCCTCATGTCCTGGAAAAATGCTGATGCAATCCCGGCCCGGCCCACGCATGGCTTCCGGGTACGTCCGGCTCCTGGCACAATGCAAGCTTCCTGTGCCCTGCCCGCCCCCTGTCTGCAGATGGCGGCAGGCAGACCAGGGCCTATGCCACCTACATGTGCAGAATGCTGCGGGCCACCTCACCGCGGGCCAAGACTTCAAATGCATCATTGACCCCTGTCAGCGGGAATTCACGGCTTACCAGCTCGTCGATCTGGAGCCGACCCTCTTTGTAAAGCTGGACGATCCGGGGAAAGTCAATCTGGGTACGGGCGGAACCGTACAGGGACCCAATCACGGTTTTCTCCGCGATCCACATACGGGCATCCATCTTCAACTCCGTATCCACCGGGGCATGGCCGACATATACGGTGACGCCCCGCGATCGGGTACATTCCAGGCTCTGGATGAACGGCGCGGCCGTCAAGCCAATGGCCTCAAAGGCGTAATGGGCACCAGGTCCTCCTGTGATCGCACGGATGCGTTCGACCGGATCCTCCCGGCCGGCATTGACCACATGCGTGGCCCCAAACTCCCGGGCCATATCCAGTTTGTTGTCCAGCAGGTCCACCGCAATGATGGGATAGGCATTGGCCAGCCGGGCGCCCTGGATGCAATTCAGGCCTACCCCACCGCAGCCGAATACCGCTACGGAACTGCCCGGTTCCACCGCCGCCGTGTTGATGACAGCCCCCACGCCTGTCATCACGCCACAGCCGATCAGGGCGGCCTTGTCCAGGGGCATGTCCTTGTCGATGGGCACGGCGTTGGACCGCTGCACTACCGTACGGGTGCTGAACGTGCCCAGCGCGTTCATTTTGATCATGGGTTGCCCCGTATCCAGAGACAGCGGTGCGGTGGACTGATCATGTTCCAGGCTGCACATGACCGGATGGCCCTTCTGGCAGGACTCGCAGTAGCCGCAACTGGGCTTCCAGGAGAGAATGACGTGATCGCCCACCCGGATGTCCTGGATGTTGTCGCCCACCGCCTCCACAATGCCCGCGCCTTCATGCCCCAGAATGCAGGGCAGCTCCTGGTGGGGCCATTCGCCCTTGACGACATGCCAGTCGGAATGGCAGACGCCACTGGCCACCAGGCGGACTTCAAGCTCATTGGCCTTGAGGGGCGGCAATTCGAATTCCATTATGTCCAGTAAAGTGTTGGGGGTGTGCAAGACAGCCGCTTGTATCAACATATCTGTTCCTCCAAACCTGGCCAATGCGGATAATGCCCTCTGGGTACCGGCTTCCCTGCAGTCCGGCGGCACCGGTCGGGTCCGTGGTGTCGGCCTCCCCTGCACCATGCCCTCCGGCTTGCCCTGTGCCCCTCACAGGTACGGCCTGATCCATTATCCCGATCCAGCCCCGGAACGCCAACTCCGTTCAGAAGTCAATATCGAAATCCTCGATTTCCAGTTCATCCTCCGTCTCCCGCGCGCGCTGGACTATCGGGATGCCATTGGTGGACTCCACCACGATATAGCCTTTCGGCAAAACGGATTGCGCCCCCCGCCGGATCTGGCGGCGGAAGGACAGGGAAGAGAATTCGTCGCCCTCAATGGTGACGTTGGCCGTATGCAGGTAGAATCTCTCGCCCTGGCTGTTCTCAACACAAAACACATCCAGATTCCAGATTTCACTGTATTCGGTCATGTATCGGCTGGTGGGGATCTCGGCGGGTGCGGGGGATTTCATAGGCTTCCGGGGGCAATCGTGATAGTGGACGCAAATCGGGGCATGTTACGATCAGGCAGGCGGTTTCAGGCGGGATCCAGCAGATGGCGGAAGGCCTGGGCCCCTGCATATACGGCGGCTTCGCCCAGCCTTTCCTCAATCCGCAACAGCTGATTGTACTTGGCGACCCGATCACTGCGCGCCGGCGCGCCTGTCTTGATCTGACCGGCGTTGAGTCCCACCACCAGATCCGCGATGGTCACATCCTCCGTTTCCCCGGACCGGTGGCTGACCACCGCCGTCCAGCCCGCCCGGTGACTCATGTCCACTGCGGCCATGGCTTCCGACAGGGTGCCGATCTGGTTGACCTTGCACAGCAGGGAGTTGCAGAGTTCCCGCCGGATCGCCTCGGCAATCCGCTCCACATTGGTCACGAGCAGGTCGTCGCCGACAATCTGGAGACGGTCGCCCACCTGTGCCTGCAGGGCCTGCCAGCCCGCAAAATCATCCTCGGCCAGACCATCCTCAATGCTGACAATCGGGAACCGGTTGACCCAGTCGGACCAGAGATCCACCATCTCCTGGCTGGAGAGAACCTTGCCCTCTATGGCCAGGTTATAGGTGCCTGCCTCTGGATCGTAGAGTTCGGTGGCCGCCGGATCGAGCGCTATCCAAACATCGTGGCCGGGTTGCAGTCCCACCGCCTCGATCGCCTGCAGGATGACCTCAATAGCCTTTTCATTGTTGCCCAGGCTGGGCGCAAAACCACCTTCGTCACCGACATGGGTGGAATGTCCCATATCCGTCAGCACCCCCATCAGGGCATGATAAATGTCAGCGCCCCACTGGACCGCTTGCCGAAAGGTCTCCGCCCCGACCGGCATCACCATGAACTCCTGGAAATCGGTGCTGTTGGCGGCATGCGCGCCGCCATTCAGGATGTTCATCATGGGGACGGGCAACACGTGGGCATTGGCCCCTCCCAGATACTGATAGAGAGGCATGTCCCGGCTGCAGGCCGCTGCCCGGGCCACCGCCAGACTAATCCCCAGGATGGCATTGGCCCCGTAATTGCTCTTGTTGGCCGTACCGTCAATGTTGCACAGGAGGGTATCCAGTGCCACCTGCTCCAGGGCGTCACGGCCGTACAGCGCCGGCCCCAGCGTGGCATTCACATGGGTGACTGCCTTCATCACCCCCTTGCCCCGGTACCGGTCCTGGTCCCCATCCCGCAGTTCCACCGCCTCGTACATCCCCGTGCTGGCGCCACTGGGGACCGCAGCCCGTCCCATGTGACCATCTGCCAGCGTGACATCCACTTCCAGCGTGGGATTGCCCCGGCTATCCAGAATCTCACGGGCGTGCACTTTGGTGATCTTCGACATGCAAGTTTCCTCGTTTCCCGTACCGGAAAATCGTCGTGCAGAATCCAGGTCAACACAAGACCTGTACCTGCATGGCCGGACACACCGTCCGGCCTGGGCAAGCTGGCTTCGATTATAGCCCAAGGACAGGCGGAAGCCGGACACAAACCGCCTGTAGCGTTGGGTACAGGCCGGGGTACGCCATGCAGCTGGAGCATCGAGATCATCCCGCACCTGGACGGCCGCCCAGGAGGTCACGGGTGCGGATGGCATGACCCTGGATCGGGACCGCAACGGCGCCCGCGGGATCTTCCTGCGTGCTTTGGGCGCTACCCCCCTGATTGCAGGGCTGCCTGCAGCTTGCATCGCGGATACCCTGCACGGTTCCGGTTATGTTCAGGGAAAAAGTATCGGTGGTACACTACCCGCAGGTTGCCTGTCACAGCACTGGCAGAACAACCGGAATGAAGGACGCCGGGGCTGGCGGTCCAGGTTGTCCGGCATGCTGACCACCAACCCTCTCCTGCATGATGGCCGCAATGGGTTCAATGCCGGGAGTCCCGCACTTTGGGTACAGGCCTTATGAACGGTACACGCTCCCCCATCTATATGGATCATTCCGCCACCACACCGGTATGGCCCGAGGTGGTAGCTGCCATGCAACCCCTGTTTCACGAGATGTATGGCAATCCCTCCAGTATCCATGCCGCGGGCCGCAAGGCCCATGCCAGCCTGCAGGCCGCACGCCAGGGTGTCGCCCGACACATCGGTGCCCGGGAACAGGAGATTGTCTTCACCAGCGGGGGGTCCGAGAGCGACAATGCTGCCGTACGGGGCATTGCCCTGGCGCGCAAGGCGCAGTGTGGGGCCAAGCGCATTATCAGTACGGTCATTGAACACAAGGCCATTCTGGAAACACTGGAGGACCTGGCGCACCTCCATGGCTTTGAGATTGTGCTGCTCCCGGTGGATGCCACCGGACGCGTGGATCCGGCCGACCTGGTGCAGTGCCTGAATGACGAAACGGCGCTGGTTTCCATCATGCTGGCCAACAATGAGGTCGGCACTGTCCAGCCGGTAGCCGAAATAGGCGTCTTGTGCCAGGCCCAGGGCATTCCCCTGCACACCGATGCCGTGCAAGCCCTGACCAAGCTCCCGGTAGAGGTGGACGCACTGGGCGTGGCGGCGCTGAGTGCCAGTGCGCACAAGTTCCACGGTCCCAAGGGCGTGGGCTTTCTGTATCTGCGCCAGGGCACCCCCTTTCATCCGTTGCTGACGGGCGGTGGGCATGAAGGGGGACGCCGGGCAGGCACCGAAAACGTCCCCCTCATATGTGGTCTCGCGACTGCCCTGGATCTGAACATGGCCGGATGCACCGAGTCCTGGGCGCATATGGCGGGCCTGCGGGATCGGTTGATCGCCGGTGTTACCGGCACCATTGAGGATGCCCGTCTAACAGGCTCGGCCACGCACCGTTTGCCCCACCACGCCAGCTTCGTCATTCCCGGTCTGGAAGCCGAAGCCATGCTGATTGGCCTTGACATGGCAGGCATCATGGCCAGCAGCGGCAGCGCCTGCACCAGCGGGGCCCAGCAACCCAGCCACGTGCTGTCCGCCATGGGCATTCATCCGCCTGACAGCTATGGTGCCCTGCGCTTCAGCCTGGGGTCCGATACCCGGGAGGAGGAGATCGAGTTTCTGCTGGAACAGCTGGCGCGCATTACCCGGCAACTGCGTATCGCGTTACCGGCTTTCGTCTGAGCATCCTCATCCTGGTGGAGAGGATCTCCGCGCCGCACTCTCCTTGCACGCGCTGACCAGCAGCGGCCAACCAAGCGTACAGACATAACTGCAAATCCGGCTTGGCCCTTGTGCTAGAATGCATCCATTATGGACATTGGATCGACCTCCGTCGCGGTAGCCATGAGTGGTGGCCTGGACAGTTCCATGGCCGCGTCCCTGCTGGTAGAGGAGGGCCATGCCTGCTTTGGCATCATGATGCGCCTGTGGTCGGAAGAAGGACCCGGTCAGGCTTCCACCAACAAGTGCTGCTCTCCCGCCAGTGTGGAGGTAGCCCGCCAGGTCGCCCATCAGCTGGATATCCCTTTCTACCTGATCAATGTGGAAGAAACGTTCCGGCAACAGGTGGTGGATCCCTTCATTCTGGATTACAGTCATGGCCTGACACCCAATCCATGCCTCAACTGCAACCGGCATATCCGGTTCACCTATTTGCTGGAATACGCCCGGCGTCTGGGGGCTGACTGCCTGGCCACGGGCCACCACGCCCGGGTAGTGAGGCAGGAGAATGGCCAGGCCAGTCTGTACCGGGCCGTCGATCCCACCAAGGATCAGAGTTATGTGCTGAGCGTGTTGAACCAGGCCCGCCTGCAGCAGGTACTCTTTCCGGTCGGCCACTATCTGAAGTCCGATCTCCGGGCCATGGCCCGCCAGCGCAACCTGCCTGTGGCCGACAAGCAGGAGTCCATGGATCTGTGCTTTGTCGCCGATGATGACTACCGGCGCTTTCTGCGCGACTGGAGTCCCACGCCCGCCGCGCCCGGTCCGGTCTTTACGGCCGAGGGCCAGGAGGTAGGGACCCACCAGGGACTGTTTCACTACACCATTGGGCAGCGGCGCGGGCTGAATCTGCCCAATCTGGGCGGCGTACCCCAATATGTCATTCGAAAGGATGTGGAACGCAACGCCCTGGTGGTAGGACCGCGTGCCCATCTGGCCACCCACAGCTTTGTGCTGCACAGGGAGAACTGGATCCAGGGATATCCCCCGGCATCCGGCACGGAACTGACCTGCCAGATCCGTTACCGGAGTGCTGCGGTGCCCTGCCAGCTGGAACCGGATGGCCACGGCGCCACGCGGGTCAGGCTGACCGCACCCCAGAGTGGGGTCGCCGCCGGACAGGCCGCGGTCTTTTACACCGGTGATCGGTGTCTGGGTGGAGGTCTCATTGCCGCATAATGTTCGCGGACTGGTGGCTTAACCCTCCCCTGATCCTCAGTGTGATCCTCGCCGTAGGGTATGGGGCCCTGTTCCACCTGTGGCAGGGCCGGACCTACCGGGACCTGATCGTCTATATGCTGGCCGCAGGGGCGGGCTTTGCCCTGGGGCAAGGCATTGGCGTCCTGTTCAATTCCGACTGGTTCCGTATCGGTCAGGTACGCATCATTGAGGCAACCCTGATGGCCTGGTTTGCCCTGCTGGTCATGCGGGCCAAGCCGGAAAAGCTGGCTTGACAGGATTTCGGAAAGGCCTATGGAACAGACACTGGATGTCATTCGCGACATCACTTTCATCATTATTGCCCTGGAAACCTTCGCCGTCCTGGGCCTGCTGATTGTGCTCAGCCGACAGGTGCTCAAGCTGATTCGCATTGTGCGGGAAGGGGTCATCCCCATCCTCCATGACGCGCAGGATGCGGCCCGCACCACCAAGGCCACAGCCGAATTCGTAGGCGAGCACGTGGTCAAGCCAGCCGCGGCGGCCCAGGGCCAGGTCGCAGGTTTCCGCCGGGCGTGGCAAGTGCTCTTTGGGGATCTGGGATCATCCGGACGATCCCGGCGCAACTGAACCAGGCGCTTCACTGGCCCGTAACGGCATTGCCCGGATCGTGTACCCGCTGACTGCTTCCCGGCTGGATTCACAGGCGCCGGGCTGGGCGGACCAGGTCCAGTCCCTGCGCACGGTCCTGGGGGCGCCCTACAACCCCAACCTCCTGCCGCCCCAGTTTGTCTTCGCGACCCTGCAGGAAATTGGCGGTGATGTTGTGCAATGGCACCGCGGCACCCGCCTGGCAGCCGCAGGTACCCGCCTGACTTCCCTGGATGCGGTCGGAACCCGCCAACATCTGATCTGCTATCACCGGACCCCGGAGAGTCTGGCCGCCGGGCTGACCCAGGCGGATCTCGCCCGGGCCGCAAACACGCTCTTCCCCGATGCCCCTGTCCATCTGTACGAAGGCGCAGGGACACATACCTGGGAAGATCCTGCCATACAGGAAACCATCGAAGGTGTCCAGTACGGACCACCACGCATGGCGGACGCCGATGCGGTGCGCCAGCTGCAGTCCACCATCTGGCATGCGGAAGAGACCAATCTTTATCCCACCTATCTCCACGATCCCACCTTCGGTGCAGTGTATTCGCTTGTGGCCCGCCAGGCAGACCAGGTACTGGGTTTCCTGATGGGTTTCCTGCATGCCGGCCCGCCCGGTTCCCCCTTTCCCGCCGCGGCCGCCACCCCCGGTACGCTCCGGCTGGAGTCCCTGATCCTGGGCGTCCACCCGGATCACCGGTCCCGGCAGATCGCGTTCCATCTCAAACGCATTCAGGCGGCCCAGACCCGGGCCCTGGGCATCGATCTCATCCAATGGGTGGTCGATCCCCTGCAGTACCGGAATGCCCGTCTCAATCTGGGGCGCCTGGGGGCTGTCAGCGGCCAGTTCCTGCGCGACTACCTGCCCTTTCGGAATGCCCTGAATCAGGTCCACGCTTCCCGTGTGCGCCTGGTCTGGCCCCTGCATGCCCCCCACGTACAGCAAGCCCTGCAGGGCACCCGGCATCCATCCCTGGATCTGCATGCCCTGCCCGAGGCCGGTGTGACCAATGAGGGTCTGGATCGCGTGCGCCTGCATTTGGACCGGGACTGGCTGGCCATGGAAATCCCGGCCAACTGGGATCGCGTGCAGCGCACCAGTGTGGCGCAGGCCCAGCAGTGGCGGGACATGACGGATGAAATTCTCGGCCACTATCTGGGATCGGAGCCGGGCCGGTATCTGTTCACGCACACCGGATACCGCGATGCCAAGGTATATCTGGTCGCCCAAAGGGCAAGCCCGGACGTCATGGCAAGGTACACCTCGTCGGCCATCACGCCGCGGCGTTAGGCACCTGCACCGCACACGGGCAACCCGCACGGGTAAAGGCAACGCCGAGCAGAATCGGCGACCTGTACAGAGAGCCGGCCGGCTGCCAGGGTGTCATGCTGGCGGCTGGGTACCTGCCACCGGTGATACGGCGATGGCGCGACGCGTTGCCTGCTTCCTATGGCTCAGGCCATTCCCCGATACAGCACAAGGCTGCCAGAGCCGTGCCCGCGCTACACACCCCCATGCCGGTTGCCACGGCATGGGGGCAAAATCATCATGCCGCCAGGATTCAGGCCGACGGTGGGGGAATGTGACGATAGACGTCTTCCTGGGGCTCGTATCCCAGCAGGTCATGGGTTTCGGCCAGCGACCATTTCATGCCGCGGTTGCCTGACATGCCGTTTACACAAATGTAGGGTCCGGGCCAGTGGGCGGAATCGGCCAGCAGGGCGCGTTCAAACAGGTACGTGAAGTCCTCGTTGGCCAGCCACATCTCCTTGAACCAGCGATCGGCGCGCTGGTATTCCTCCCGGAATTCCGGCGCGACCGCACTGGTCTGGGAAGAGGTTCCTGCGTCTTCGGGTACGCCTGTGGGACTGAGGGACAAAGGATGATTTTCGCCAAAATTGCACCAGCCGATGCGTACACTCACGACTTCCGTATCGCCACGGCCTGCATCCGCCTGGGCCAGCGCGCGGTAGATCCGTTCGCCAGCCAATTTGGCGGTGGCATAGGCCGTGGAGTCGGCGGAATCCTGTGGTCCGAGGCTCACCACCGTACCCACGCCATAGGACAGCGTGGGCAACAGTTCGCCGGGCCCCACGGCAGAAGCCAGGGGTTCGTCCTTGTAGCGTCCCATGACGTGATTGGTCGTCGCGAAGACCAGCCGCCGGCATTGACGGGAAGCCACGGTCGCCAGACCCACGTTCATGTTCATGTCCAGGGACAGGGCCGCGTCGTCCCATGTGGCGTCGGGGGCGGGCAGCTGGGCCGCCAGATGCACTACCGCATCACAGGCCTCCAGCGGTTCCCGCCAGCGGGCGTCGGACCATTCCCGCAGATCGGCCTGACAGAAAACCAGCTGTGCCGGGTCGTGTGCGGCGGGAACCGACGCCCGCAAGTCCGGGATCATGGACGCCGGAGCTTCCCGGGCGTCCACACCGGTGATGTGCGCAATGTCGGGATGCGGCAACAGATGCCGGATCAATTTCTGTCCCAGATTGCCCAGGGCCCCTGTAATGCAAATATGTTTGCCCATTATGCCTTCCCTGCAGGATCGAAAGATTCAGCCGGTTTGGACATGGGCCGCGATTTTGGTGAAGAGATCCTGAAAAACAGGATTGCGAAACACCATCGTGGCCTCACGTACAGGCTGCGGGTCCGGATCGGTGACCCAGGTCAGGGTATCCACATCCAGGCGGGGCGATGGCACAACGCGGGTCGGCACCCATGCGGGGTTGACGATATAAGCGGTTGCGGCCAGATCCCAGATTTCCTTGGCATAGCCAAAATGGTCAGCCCGGTAATGGCGGAAAAGAGTCAGCAGATAGTCCCCGATGGCGCCCCGACCTGCCAGATGGGACTCCAGTTCGCCCAGCGAGGTCAGCATGTGCGAAGACACGCCATGACAGGGAATATGGGTCAGCGAAGGACTGTCGGTCAGGAGCAGGCGCGAGGCCACCGGATCCTGCAAGAGATTGTATTCCCGGGCCGATGCGGCATGATAGGGTTGCCCTCCCAGCCACACCACGCGCAGGCGATCCGTCAGATCCAGTCCTGTCTGCCGGGCTTTCAGCAACGCGGACGCGACGTTGGTGGGGGCGCCAATGGCCACCACATACAGGGGTTCCGGCTCCGCCAGCGCCAGCGCCAGCATATGATCCACGGCGGCACTTTCGATGACTCGGGGCTCTGCTCCCATGAATTCCTCGGCGCCCCGGAAAACCAGGCCTGTGGGGTCCATCTCCAGATGCCCAAACAGGCGCAGAATCTCCGCATGGCTTTCTTCCATGCCCTGGCGCGGATTCCCGCCGGCATGCACAAAGGGGGCCGCATACACGCCCTGCACTTCCATTTGGGCGGGAGAGAGCAGCACATGCACCAGGGCGAACTGGTCATCGATCTCGTTGCGGGTATCCGTATCCAGCACCATGCGCACCCGTCCGGATGGCGGTGGCGGTTCCGGTTGACGTTTGGCCATGGCGGTTTCAGAGTTCCTGCATGAACGTGAAAATCAGGTCGTCATTGCCCTGCAGTTTTTCATGCCCGTAGTCCGGATAAAGGGCCAGGGATTTCGGGGCCCCAATCTTGTTGTAGGCCGCAAACTGGGAAGAGGGCGGACAGATCTGGTCAATCAGGCCCACACTCATAAGCACCTCGGCCTGAATGCGGGGCGCCAGATGCTGGACATCAATGTAGCCCAGACGCGTGAATATTTCGTTCTCCCGCTGGTGCAGCGGATCAAACCGCCGGAACCATTCCCGCAGCTCTGCATAGGCCTGCACATCCAGATCCATTTCCCATACCCGCTTGTAGTCCGACAGGAACGGATAGATGGGTGCGGCCCGTTTGATGCGGGGTTCCAGCGCCGCGGCAGCCAGCGTGAGGGCCCCGCCCTGGCTACCGCCCGTCGCGCCGATCCGATCCGGGTCCACATGATCCATGTCCATGACAATACGGGTCAGTTGGGCCGTATCCAGAAATATGGACCGGTACAGGAGCTGACGGGGCGACTCATCATCCAGACCGCGGATAATGTGGCCGCGCAGGGTAGGTCCCTGCACACCGCCCACATCCTCTGACAAACCGCCCTGCCCCCGACAATCCAGGGCCGCCACGGTAAAACCGGCCGCGGCATACCCCAGTTTGTCCAGCCAGTTGCCGGCATTGATGGAATAGCCATGAAACATGACCAGGCCCGGACTGCCGGCCACCGGCTGCTTGGGTTGCAGCAGCTTGGCATGGATGCGGGCACCCCCCACGCCGGTAAAATACAGATGGTAACAGTCGGCAAATGAGGTCTGGAAGTCCGCCGGTACCAGCTCGATGGCCGGGTCCAGCCGATGCATCTCCGCCAGACTTTCATTCCAATAGGCATCAAAGTCATCCGGTCGCGGATTGCGGCCCTGATAGGTATGCAATTCCTCAAGGCACAAGTCAAAGGTAAGGGGCATGGTGGGCACGCAAAAGATGAAATGTCATTACGGCACTGAAGCCAAATTCTACCGTACTCCTTACCGGTACAAGATTCCCATGCCCGGCAATCGGGATTTCCCGTGCTCCAGACGTGCGCATCAGGGATGGTACGGTCCCCACACCGTAACTCCATTCCGTATTCGGGTTATGCCCGACCCGGCGACAGCCCAGGGCCAGATACGCTTGGCACAGCGCCGGGGCTCCGGCCGGACGCGTGTCCACCAGACCCCGAATGGGCTGGGCCCAGGGCTGATTTCCCCATGGTCCCACCCAGGCGCACCTGGCCTGTCCCGCAGGATTCAGGATCCTGCGGGACAGGCATTTGGGCTTTGTCAGGTACTTGGCCCCGGTGCGTGGCGACAGGCGTTATCCCGGGCGCAGGCCAGACCTGCTTCAGATTTTTTCTCTCATTCTGTCCCGTCGCCCGGGTATTCGTCCTCCGGATCCTCTGCGGTGGACTCGTGTACCAGAGCCGCCGAAAGATCGGCCAGGATGTCCTCATGCCGCACGGGGGAATAGGTGCCCCACAGCTTGCGGGTCAGGGCTTCCGGATCGGAGGCCAATCCCTGCTTGCGCCAATATTGGCAGACGCGGGTCACATCCCGCTCCAGGAGACCGTAGGCCTGTTTGTTCGCGGTGACCGGAACCACCTGGGGAAAATCGATCAGGACCAGGCGGCCTTGCCAGTACAGGATATTGTGCGCGGAGAGATCGCCATGGATCAG
Source organism: Caldilineaceae bacterium (assembly GCA_963664185.2). Lineage (GTDB taxonomy): Bacteria > Chloroflexota > Anaerolineae > Caldilineales > Caldilineaceae > Bin34. The sequence goes on from CAXXOQ010000023.1 coordinate 53,605, forward strand.
GCCTTCCCGCAGCATGAGTTCCAGATTGTGGACGACCTGCTCAAACAGCACCTTGACTTCGCCTGTTTCCAGCCGCATGTCATGCAGCACAGGTGCGGCCACCCGTTCATCGCCAATGAACTCCATCAGAATGGCATTGGGGGCACATTCAATGGGTTCCGGCACATCCCCGCCAGCGGCATGCAGATCCTGCAATGTGTGGAACTCGTGCATGAGCCAGGAAGTCTGCTCCACCTGTTTGCCATAGTCCGAGCGGTTGAGCATGGCCCGCAACACCCGCCGGTCATTGACCCGGAACGACTCCCCATGCTGGCCGAGCACACCGCGGCCTTCACGGTAGATGCCGTCGTTTTTCATGGTCCGATGGCTGCGCGGACGATACAGTTTGGCGGCATACAGCGTCCGTTGTCCCTCGTTGGTGATGCTGCAACGATAGACTTCGGCTTCCTTGCCGCCCTTGACCTTGCCCAGAATGTCATCAATGAACTCCGCTTCAAAGAAAGGCTGCAGCGTTCCCATCAGGATCCGGTGTTCCACATGTCCGGGCTTGTAGGTGGTTTCAAAGTCCCCGACAATGCTGCGCCGCTTTTCCTCCTCGATCTTGTGCCAGTGCCGTTCATATTCCGGCACTTTGGGCTTGAATTTGGGATCCGGTGGCTTCCGGACCAGTTTCATGTAATCCCGGTAGTCGGGATCGTATTCCTCGGCATACGCGCCATACGTTTCTTCGTGGTCAAAATCCGAATACTCATCAATGGGATGCATGTAGGCTCTGTTTCCTTGACGTGGCTGTCCCGCAAGGGACAAGAGAACATTGGCGCCCACGCAGGAGCGCACGTGCTGTGCCTGCCAAGCACAATACCAGGATCACCCAGGATCCCGGGGAGACTGTGGAAATCAGAATGGATCAAGCACCGAAACCGCGGGGCAGACACACCACCGCCAGCCGATGCGGAGGAATTAGTCCCGGCAAAAGCCCGTGTGGACGCGCGGCATTCCTGAGATACACACAGAATCCGAAGTAGTGGAAGCAACAATATTCTTCATGTGTCCCTCCTTCCTGTATGGTGATGGAATGCTTCGGGCACCCGCCATGGAAAGGATAACACATTTGTATGAATCCTGCGCAAGACAAGAGCCGTTTTCACCGTTTTCAAAACCGCGGCCAAGTGGCGGCCTGGGAGAGTCACCTGAACCGGCGCTGGCCCTATCGCCTGACCCTGGTGCAGGTCATCCAGTCCGTACTGACCAACATGACACGCCGGGGGGAGTTCCTGCACATTGTGGAATTCGCCACCGGTCCTGGCATGATGGCCTTTCATCTGCTGTCCCGGATGCCGGACCTGGACTATACCGGCCTGGATTTTTCGGCCCCCTTCGTCCACTTTGCGTCCCGGCGCATGCAGCGGTTTGGCGCCCGTGCCCGCGTCCGGCAAGCGGATCTCAACCAGGATACCTGGATCCGGGATATCACGCCCCCGGTGGACGCGTTCCTCGCCCTCCAGTCCATACATGATCTGGGGGATGAAACCCACGTCGCCCGCATTTACCGCAAGGCCTTTGATCTGCTTGTCCCGGACGGCTGTTTCCTCAACGCCGATTTCGTGGTGCCGCCCGGTTCCTCCAACGACCGGGATCCCGGCCGCCTGTCAGTGGCCCGGCATTTCGCCCTGATGCAGGAAGCCGGCTTTGCCTGGACCGACTGCCTGGCGCGCGAGCAGGATTTTGCCTGCCTGCTCGCGCGCAAAGTCTAACACTACAGCCGTAACTCGCTGGGGTTCCGCGGCCCTGTCCGTCTCCTTTCCGCCCCCTCCGTCACGGCGGTGACCAGGCGCGCCGGGCAGGTCCATGTCGCCGTAGGGGTCACGGGGATGGCATCCGCCTGCGCCTGCTGTGGCGGGGCCTGCGGGTGGCACGCGGTCTGGCTTGGGTGGCCTGGCGGCACTACCACCTGTGGGGGCCCGGGGCTGTCATTACCACCGCCGGGCGGAGGCAATCTCCCAGACAATTACGGCTGTAACACTAATGTGCCGGAGCGGCCACGCCATGGGCTGCGGCCGCTTCCACCAGGGCCGTCCAGGTCACGTCATCTACAGGAATGCCCGACTCTTGCCGGGCGGACGCCACGCGTCCTTCCGGTTCGCCCGGTACCAAGACCTCACGGAAACCCGGAGCCGGGCGGACGGACTTGACAAAGTCCACATATTCATTGGCGTCACCGAAAAAGGCGGACAGGGCCCGAAAGGCTTCGATCTTGAGCAGGATGAACAGGACCCCGTTGGCCCAGGAGGGGCCGGGTTCCCGCAGGGGCGCGCCACTGCCGGTCAGGACACCGGCCAGGAGATCGTTCAGCAATCCCAGCCCAAAGCCCTTGTGTCCGGCCGCGGGGAGCATGACGCCCCCCCTCATAGAGATCCGCAGGATGCACAGATGGATGGCCATCCTTGTCCAGAATGCTGTTGGGCGGCAATTCCGTGTTCTTGTTGAAGGCAATCTTGACCTTGCCCTCCGCCACCGTGCTGGTGGCAAAATCGATGACGATAGGTGACCGGCCTTCCAGGGGAATACCCGCAGCCAGGGGGATTCGTGCCCAGTACCCGTTCACTGCCCCCGAACGGAGCCACGATGCCCGGCCTGCCTCCACCATTGCAAAAGGCCAGGCCAATATATCCCGCATCGGCGGCCATGGTGACCCATTCCCCAAGACGTCCCACATGCCCACTGTTCACCAGGCCCCCGGAGGCCACCCCCTGGGCCTGGGCCTTGGCCATGACGTTTCGCATCAGGACATAGGCCGACCACTGGCCAAAACTGCGCTGGGCATCCATGATCACGACGGACGGAGACTCTTCCACTGCCACCGGATCGGCGGTCGGATGCAGACTGCCTTGCCGGAGCTGGTCCAGATACAGGTTTACGCGCACGATGCCATGCGAGTCGTGTCCCTGCAGATTGCTCAGGACCAGGGACTCCGCCACGCGGGTGGCGATGTCATCCCGGACCCCGGCCGCGACGAAGATATCCTGGACAAATCCGGTCAAGGTATCGGGCTTTACGTTGGGCATGGCACGCTGCTCCTGTTCCTGTGTATGGTGGTGCATATGGGGCCTTCAGGCCCCCGGGAGACAGTTGGGTACGGCATGCCCTGATCCATCCTTGCCGCCCCCCAAACCCGGGCAACAGATCAATGAGATAATAGGCATCCGCTGACACAAAATATCCTATCATCAACAGCCCGATTTCCACCTCCAAAATTCATGCACCCAGCTTCCAGGCCCAACGGGTGCCCAAAATGGCAAAAGTAGATTTCCCCACTGATGATGGCCATGGCGGCCACGCCCATGCAGGGCAATTGCATCATGTAGAGGAGAATTGAGGCAGAGGACGACAGCAGGTGTATGAGGCCCGAAGATCTGCGGTCACTTCAACCATCGTGCCCCCAAGCAGGGGCAGAAGGCGTAGCGTGAGCCGTCATGTGAGCGCCTCCGGGGCCACCGAAACGATAGGCGCTCCGGTTACGCCCTTGACCCGCGTGAAACTTTTATGATGCGATTGCCCTGCTGCAATTTGCAATGTCAAGGGTATGCCGAATGATACCATACACACGTGACGACTCCCGGAAAATCCAGACTGGGAATGACCGTTCGCTGTCGCGTGCGCTTGGCTATGCCATCCACCGCAGGCTAATCGTCCCCGTCTGGAAATACCACGCATTCCGGCCCATCCCGCGCAAGGAGGTTCCCATGCGACTTTCCCGCCATATGACAGATTCTGGCATTTGCTGGTGTGTAGATGACAAGGTACTGCCTTCCGGCATCGATCTGGCTTTTCTCCTGACTCTCGAACAGGACATCATGCAGTCCTTGTTGGCGGGCACGGCCGGGCAGTCCCTGGGGCCCGGGTACCTGAGCGCCCCCGTGGACAGCCAGCAAGAGGTTTGGGGCAGTGGTGTCACGTACCTGCGCAGCCGGGAAGCACGCGAAGCCGAATCGGCTTCGGCCGATGTCTATGCCACTGTGTATGATGCCGAGCGTCCCGAGATCTTTTTCAAGGCTCAGGGGTGGCGGACCCGGGGACACGGGCAAACGGTGCGTATCCGTCAGGACACGGTCTGGAATGTACCGGAACCGGAGTTGACCCTGGTCATCAACGCCCATGGCCAGATCGTGGGCTATACCGTCGGCAATGACATGTCATCCCGGGACATTGAAGGGGCCAATCCCCTGTATCTGCCGCAAGCCAAAACCTATAATGGTTCCTGTGCTGTCGGCCCGGCCATTCAGCTTTGCGATCCCGATGACCTGGTGGGGTTGGCTATTACTCTCCACATTGACCGGAACGGCCAAGAGGTGTTTGCCGGGGAAACCTCTACCGCCAACATGAAGCGTTCATTCCCCGAATTGACCCATTACCTGTGTCGGGAACTGGATTTCCCCCAGGGGGTTCTGCTGATGACGGGCACCGGTATCGTGCCACCCGATGAATTTACCCTGGCCTCCGGTGACAGGATAGCGATCCAAGTTGGAGAGCTGGAGCTCTGCAACACGGTGGCATGAAAAGGGGCCTGGATACTTGGGCAACTGACGGCGGGGTTACACGATACGCATAACTCCGGGGGTACCGCTTTCGCGCAGACAGGGCACCGGGACTTCCCTGTCCGCTGTCCTCATGCCCAAGCTGTATACAGATTCGTATGCCTGTTGCCAGCCCGCCAAGCAATCGCACATGGGCTGGCTGGCATGGCGAGACCTGCCGTTTTGTCTGGCCCCCGGTTCTGACCTGCCCACCCGCCAGCAACAGGTCCTTCAGTCCGGCGCATGGAGGCCCAGGAGATTACCCTCCGTATCCATAAAATACGCCAGCCAAGCTGTTTCTGTACCTTCTCCCAGCTGTTTGACAGGCATCTCAATCTTGCCTCCTGCCTCTTCTACACGAACCAGACAGGCATCCAGATCTCTCTGCACGAAGTAAATGCGGCATCCGTTGTAGCCGGCTGGGATATAACCGCCCGCTTCGATCAATGCGCCCCCAGGCCCGGGGGCCGAAGGGCCAGACCGAGGCAGAAGGGCCATGCGGTAGCCGGGCATGAATTCCTGGATGTCCAGTTCCGTCTCCAATACGGCCTCGTAGAATGCCACTGCCCGTTCAAGATCGCGCACAGGGATCTCAAACCAGTCTATAAGGGGTACCGGATCGGTTCCCGGTATGGTGTCCATGGTGTTGTCTGTGGTTCCTGGCGGTGACGTGAAAGCGATATCCTTGGGCTATGGGGTGTGCAGGGAAGGGAAGCGTACGCGGCTCTGTACGAAACAACCATCATCCACGGTCATGGGACGGTGCGAAGACGTGATATCTGGCGCCCACGGGCCAGATATCGCCAGTGCAGGGCCGCAGCGGTGGCGGGTTGGCTCGGGTTAGCGGATCTGTCGGCCAAGCCGACGGGCTCCCTCTATCCGTCCTGGCAGGGCCCGCTCCCAGTTCGCAGGGTATGGACTATGCACAGCACCTGCATACAGGCTACAGGGATGTCGTTACACCAAGGGTATGCAAGACAGGCTCGCGTTCAGAGGCTAGCGGCGCTCCAGGACAATGGGCATCCCCCCTTTGGGACGCAGGGACACCAAGGGATCCAACTCGATTTTGTGCTGCGGGATATGGTGCATACGCCAGCGTTGTCCCAGTGTGGCCAGCACCATCTGGGCTTCCATCCAGGAAAAGCTGTCGCCAATGCACCGGCGGGGACCACCACCGAAGGGATAATAGGCGTACTGCGGCAGGTCTGCGCGGAATTCTGGCGTCCAGCGATCGGGCCGGAAGGCCAGGGGTTCGTCATACCACCGGGGATCCCGATGCGTAATGATCTGGGGAGCCGCCAGCATGGCACCTGCCGGGATCGAAAAACCTGCCAGCTCAAAGGGCTCAAACGCCGCGCGGCCAGTCGTCCAGATGGGGGGATACAGGCGCATGGATTCGGTAATGATCTGATCGGTAACAGTCAGGTGAGGCAGATCGGACAGGGTCACCGGCCGATCACCCAGTACGTCGTCCAGTTCCGCATGCCAGCGGGTTTGCCACTCGGGATGAACGGCCAATAGATACCCGGTCCAGGTCAGTGCGACCGCCGTGGTCTCGTGACCGGCAGAGAACAGGGTCAGGATTTCGTCACGCACCTGCTGGTCTGTCATCGCGGATTCATCGCTGGCGTCTGCCTGGTCATCCATGGTATGCAGGAGCAGGGACAGCAAATCGTCCCCTTCCTGGTCTGACTGGCGCCGTTGTGCGATCAGGCCGGCAACGGTCTGATCAAGGAAGGCCAGTTCGCGCCGGAAACGGAGTGTCAGGGGCAGGGGCAGGCGATGGAACAGTTGGCGCAGGGCCAGGGGCTGGTTGTTGCGGGCTGTCAGGTAGCGGTTGCTGAAATCGAACGCTGCGCCGATCCGCTGGATGTCGTCTGGCAGGTCAATGTCAAACAGGGTCTTGACCACAATATGCAGCGTGAGGTCGGTCATCTCGTCGGCCAGGTCCACCTGCATGCCATCCGTCCAGCGTTGCTGATGGCGCTGGGCGTAATCGGCCATGATTTCACCGTACGTGGCAATGCGGCGACGGTGGAAGTGAGGCTGCATCAGGCGGCGCTGCCGCAGGTGGAAGGCTCCTTCGGCCGTGACCAGACCATCGCCCAACAGGTATTTCAGGGTCCCGCCAAATTGGCCGCGTCCGACTTGCTTGTGGTGGGTGACGAAGACCTCCCGGATGAGATCCGGGTGATTGAGCAGGTAAATCAGGGCCGGCTTGACGGACATGGTCGCCAGATCCCCGTAGGTCGCGGTTTCCTGCATCAGACCGATCGAATCACGGAGCAGTCGCCACGCCTGTCCCACGATGGGCCATTCCGGTGGGCCAGGAGGCAACTGGCGGCGATCTACAGAAGGTTTGGGGGGATGGACAACGGTAGTCGCAGTCATGATTTCCACTGTTCCAAATAACTTGGGCCGAGTTGCACACCGGGTGATTCGTGCTCGGTTGGCAGGGACAAAGCTACACATCCCTGCCATGTGTGATCGGCTTGGCGCAGGGACTCGGGATGTGTGCCCAGGCAGGGTGGAACCATTACCGGATTACCAGACGTTGCGAAGTTGCAACCATACCTGAGCATTGCCCATCACAACTGCGCAACGACATCTGCGGCATATTGTAGCATGCCCTTGTCCAGGGAACAAGACCGTCTCCGGGCAGGGGCATTGCAAAATTGTCATAGCATCATCAACGTAATTACAAAGCCATTTTCCATTCCGGGAATAATGTCTTTTCCGAATTCTGTGTTGGCTCTGAGGGATGTTTTGTTGTCGTTGTACCATTCCATTCACTTCCTGGGGAGACTCTCTTCCCCAGCTTGCCATTTGCCCTGCATTGCCGGTCATCGCCAGGGCAGTTGGTCCTTTCATTCGCTGGCGCCGCCATACAGCGCGTGCCGTGATCTGCCATGACTGCCCTGACCGAGCCGTGTACCAGAACCCACCATGGCCTGTTTGACGCCAAAACAGCTCTGCTCTTCTGTAAGTAGGATGCGGAAGTCCTGCTATCTGCCTGTCGCTTGACCCACAAACTGGTCAGTAAATTGATTTGCCATCGCCCTGGACATCAGGGACGGTGCAGATCCTGATCCCACTGAATCCCCAAGTCGAATTGATTTATATGAATTTTTCATATAAACTGGCAAGGGACTTGCACAGGAGGTATCACAGGTAGCAGCGTAAATCCGCGAAGCATTCTGCATCCAGACAGCCGAGGAGCTGCGCCGACACTCCCAGGACCCGTTGGAGCGGTTGCACAACCACCGCATCGAAAGCCTGCGCCATGCAGCGCAAAACCCGGCCGCGGGTCTGATCCTCTGCTTCGGCATGAGTTACGAGGTGATGCCATGAAGGTGCTGACTTCTGAGACCTGTGAGGCGGTCCCACAGCGCCGGGCCATTGTCCCTTCTGTCACAGGCGCGCCGATGTGTATTCCTATGCACCAAGCGAGTGGTCGGCGTGAAGAGCCGTCCGGCGCGCCAGCCTGGACGCGCTAACCCGAAGGAGGCGATAGACCATGACCCATGCAGAAGTCACGCATCCGCTTGACAATACATTTGCCCCATTCGCGGGCGAGAACGGGCACTCGCCATTGGCGCGGGTGTCATTCGGCCCCCCTATCGGCGCGGGCTGGTATCTTGCCAGCGACATCCTTGCGGACGACAGGACGTTGGGCGAAATACTGGAGCGCTTTGGCACGCGAGCGAAGACGACACGGCCGTTCCTGCAGGCTGCGCTGCTGGTGCCGTATTACGTCAAACCGGTTGCTTCAGCCGCCGTATACGGACTCTACGCCGGACGGTGCGTCCCGGACGTGAGCGCCGAAAACTTCGCGGTTCGGCTTGACGATGCGGGGGACATCACCGCGTACGCGTTCATCTCCCGGCACTTCGCCACCCTGTCATCCGACCCTGCCACCTGCCATCCAGACGCCCGTTCTGTTCCAGACCCTGAATCCTTGACCGCCTGGATGTTCGACCGCATGATCGAACGCCATCTGCGGCCGCTTTTTTCTCTTCTGCGCGCGAGAACGAAGCTCGGCGCGAATGTCCTGTGGGCGGGTCTTGCGGGCAACTGCGCCGAAGCGCTCATCGGCCTCCAGAGAGCTGGATACTTCACGATGGAAGAGGCAATTGCGGAGAAGGAGAGTTTGCTGGACCGCGGGCCCGCGCCGTTGCGCGACCGCGTGTCCATTTATCCCCTCGAAAGCGGACACGTCCGCGCCCTGTTTATGCGTCTTGAAATATGCTGCCAGAAATACCTGCATCCCGACCTGGGCAAGTGCGGCTACTGCGGTCTGCGGCCTGTCCCGGAGCAGCTGCAGCTGCAACAATCTGTCCTTGATCGCCGGGTCGCCGAACTCGAACGTACGCATCACTAAGGGTTCCGGTTGATGTCTTTTGGTCCCTGGCGTCGTTCTCATCCCATAGAAGACGCTGCTCCAGGCCCTGGATAATGGCCGCGACTACACGGCCTCGCGCCCGTTGCGCGCAGCAGTTGCGGTGGGCAAGGTCATGGTTATGCAAACGGCCCTGAACATGGGCGACAGGCAGATGAAGAAGGTGTGCCCGGATCAAGGGTAGAAGGAGACCGGCATTCAGGGGGAAGCGCATAGACCATCGGGAGGATTTCCAGAGATGATGTCCGGAACTAACACAGTGCTCCAGTCCAGCGCCAGCCTCCAGGGCGCCCTGGATTACGCCCTGCACAAGGGACGCAGCGCCGTACTGCGCGGTGTCGCTGTGGGCATGGTGTGGGAAGCCACGGTGGTGTTGGTCCCGTTTCTGGCGCAGCGGTCCATTGACCAGGGACTGGTGCCCCGAGACTGGGGGCAAATGGCTTTCTGGCTTACGATGCTGCTGGCCAACGGCCTGTTCACGGCCGTCCTCAGCGGCATGCGCCATCACGCCGCCACCCAGGCGGGAGCCCGCAGCGACCTGGGACTGCGCGGACGTCTGGTCCGCCATCTCCTGGGTCTGGACGCCAGCTTTCACGACCGGGCAGACCGGGGTGACGTGCTGACCCGGGTCACCACCGACACCCGTACCATTGGCACCTTCATCGACTTAATCGTGACGTGGGGTGCCCATATGGCGGCCGTGGTCCTCATTGTTCTCTTCATGCTCCAGATGGACCCGGGGCTGGGGCTCATCGGCACGGCCTTCATCCCGGTAGTGCTGCTGCTTGTCGGCGCCGTGCGGAGGGCCTATGAGTCCCGCACGGCGGCGCTCCGGGAGGCCACGGCCAAACTTACCGGCATCCTCCACGAAAGCATCGTCAGCGTGCGGGTGATCAAAGGCTTTGGCGTGGAGAGTTACCAGCAGAGACGCTACGTGCCCGCCAGCAATGCGATTGTCGACCGTGGTATGGCCCTGGCCCTGCTGGGCACGGTGTATACCGTCCTGGGGGCGTCCCTCCCGGCATTGGCGATGGGAGCGGTCCTCTGGTGGGGCGGGTTGCGGACAATCGCCGGGGACATGACTGTGGGCGTGCTGGTGGCCTTTAGCGCATGGATGGTCCAACTCGCCGGGCGCACCGAGGGTCTATTGGTGCGGTCCAGCTGGCTTATGCAGGCCCGGACCTCGGCACGCCGGATCAACGCCCTGCTCCGCGTAGAACCTGCTATCACGGATCCGCCGCGCCCGTTGGCCTTGCCTCCTGCAGGCGGGTCGCTGCGGTTCGCCAACGTCACCGTGGCTTTTGGCGCGCGGCGCGTCCTGGACAGCCTTTCCCTGGAGGTACGGGCAGGGGAGGTGGTGGTTCTGGTCGGCATGTCCGGGGCCGGCAAGAGCATGCTGCTGAGCCTCCCGCCGCGGCTGTACGACCCACAGGACGGCGGGGTGTACCTCGACGGCACCGATGTGCGTGACCTCTCTCTGGAAGACCTGCGCATGGCGGTGTGCCTCGCGTCCGACGACACCGTGCTGTTCCGAGACACCATAGCGGCCAACATCGCCCTGGGCGTACCGGAGGCTTCACGGCGGGAAATCGAGCATGTGGCACGGCTGGTCCGGGCCCATCATTTCATCGAGGAGATGCCGGAAGGATATGACTCGATAGTGGGTGAGCGGGGCCTCACCCTCTCCGGCGGCCAGCGGCAACGCATCGCCCTGGCCCGGGCCGTTCTGGTTGGTTCACGGGTGCTGCTGCTGGACGATACTTCGTCCTCCCTGGACCCCGCCACGGATGCGGCGGTCTGGCGTGGGCTGACCCATGGCGGCGGGAGAACGCTACTGGTGGCGACCCATCGGCGGCGTATCGCAGCCCTCGCTGACCGGGTGGTCCTGCTTGACGCAGGAAAGGTGGTGGGGGAAGGCGCGGACGAAGAGTTGTGGACGACGACACCCCTCTATCGACAGGTCCTGAACCAGGGAGACACAGCATGAGCGGGATGACAGAGGCTACGTCCTACGCTATCGCCCCCTACGCGGCGCGTTCCCTGCAGCGCGGTCTGGCATTCGGCGCTTTCCTGCGCTGGCCCGCCCTGGCGGCATCGGTCCTGCTCATGGGCGCTGTGGGTGCGGTTCTGGCCCAGCCGGTACTGATCTCCTGGGTCATTGATCGTGGCGTGCTTCTGCACGACATCAACGCCCTGCGCCAGAGCCTATTCCTGTTGCTCGGCGCCGTGACCGCCGAGTCAATTTTGACTGCCGGACATCTGTTGCTGTTTGCCTGGGTCGGGGAACGGTATCTGGCTCACCTGCGAAATCGGGTATTCGCACACCTTTCCGCCCTGTCCCTCCGCTTCTACGATGCCCACAATACGGGGGAGCTGATCTCCCGCGCCAGCGACGATGTCCAGGCCATTTCCGGGTTCGTCCGCACCGGCATGTCCCGGTTCTTGACCGGTGTGCTGCTCCTGGTCCTGGGCATCGTGGTCCTGGGCAGCCTGTCACCACCGTTGCTGGTGGTCAGCCTGTTGGCCGTGCCCATGATCCGGTGGCTGTCCCGGCGATTCCTGCGTCGGGCCGAACCCGCACAACGCAGGAACCGGGAGCGCTACGCCGCCACCCTGAGCGTCATCGAGCAAAGTCTCTCGGGCGTGCGGCTGCTGCACCACTTCCGGCAGCAGCAAGCCTGGGCGGACTCGGTGGACCGCCACCTGGATGATCAATACCAGATCCAGATGCATGTGGTCGGCGTGAACAACCGCTATTTCCCCTGGCTGGAGTTCACCTGGGTCTTCGTTACCGCAGCTATCATCGGTGCGGGGGCTGGACTGAACGCGGCGGACATGGTCACCATCGGCATCATATCTGCCTTCGTGCTCTCGCTGACCAGAATTTTCGGGCCCCTGGAGAGTTTGAGCCGGCTCTTTGCCAACGCCCAGTCCGCCAAAGCGTCCCTGGGGCGCATCTTCGCCCTGCTGGACGTACCCCTGGAGGTCTGGGAGCGCCCTGGGGCCACGGAGCTTCCGCCCACGGGTGATTTGGAGACCGCCAATGTTTCCTTTGCCTATACGCCCGGGAGACCGGTACTCAGGGACATCAGCCTGCATGTTCAGTCCGGCGAGACTCTGGCGCTGGTGGGGGCAACGGGTGCCGGCAAGTCCACCCTGGCCCGCCTGCTGGCTCGGTTATACGACCCCGACGCAGGACGGGTATCCTTCGCGGGGCTGGACCTTAAAGATGCGGGGCTGGCCAGCATCCGCCGGCGCATCGTGCTGCTGCCCCAGGAAGGGCACCTGTTCCGTGGGACCATAGCGGACAACATTCGGCTGTCCTGGCCGGAGGCCTCGGATACGGAGATTGCCAAGGTCGTCGGTGACCTTGGGCTGGATGAACGGTTCCATCGCTTCCCCGATGGCTTGCGGACGGAGGTGGACGAACGCGGTACGCGGCTGTCGGCGGGAGAGCGCCAGCTCGTCTCCCTGGCCCGGGTTGCGCTAGTCAATCCCGAAGTTGCCATCCTCGACGAAGCGCTCTCCAACGTGGATCCCGGAACGGAAGCTCTGGTACAGAGGGCGATGCGACGGCTCATGGCAGGGCGGACGGTCATTGTCATCGCCCACCGGGAAACGTCAGCCCAACGGGCAGACAGGGTCGCATTCCTGCAGCACGGGGTCTTGGCCGCTCAGGGCCGCCACCACGAGTTGCTGCGCACTACTCCCGCCTATGCCAGGCTTTGGGATCAGGACCATGATGTGCTCTGACCTGCTTCAGGTCCACGAGGTGCGCCCGGTGGGCCAACTGCTTGGCCGCCCTTCAGACGGTGCCGCTGGGGTTACAGGTTCCCCCTCAGGGAGTACCAGACCAGAGAGATGGCCCCACGACAACGACGGATTGACTCCCCGTCCGGCCAGAAAACAGTCCCTCGCCTTGTTTACAGCAGGCAGTCCTCAATGACCGATCGGAAATCGCCCAGGGCATTTATCCGCCGTGACGCCAACCGGAAACCGGCGCCCCACATGAGGCCCAGGGCCGGATTCCCCGTGTGCCGACCATGACTGCAATCTTCTACATTGCCATGATCACTGCCTACGATGACAAGCGTACGGTCCAGGTCAATGGTCGCGGTCAAGCCGGCCAGAAAGCGATCGATACGTGCGAAGTTGCTCACAGCTTCCCGGAACATGCGCTTGTGGCCGTGGATGTCAGTCATCCAGTGCTCAAAGAAAACCAGGGATGAGGTACGGGCACGCCTGCCGACCAACTGGCCGGCCGCCTCTGGCGTATGCACCGGAACGTCCGGGATTCCCAGTTTGTCCTGCCAGTCCTGTCCCGTGATGGTACCACTGACCGCTTCGCCCCGGCGGTATGCCGCCAAGTCGTTCAGGGCCACCCCGGCCCCGGACAAAGCGTAGGGGATCACACTGAGCAACCTGCGGCCACTGCGGATTCCTTCAAAGTAGGGCGGTGGATAGGCATTGGCACTGGCGACGGACACGCGGTGCCGGATCAGGTGGGAAAAGAGGGTGCCATCATCCAGGATCTGCCGAATCCGGCTGTCTGGCTTGGGACCGTAATGTTCTCCCAGCAAACCGGGTACGTTCCGTCCCGTCACGATGGCAGCCTGGCCCGTCGCACTCTGGGGGCGGCCATCCACCCCCAGGGTGGCATCAACCGGAAAAGCCGCGGCCCTGCCTGTCGTGATACAGGGATGTTGCAGGTTGGGGCGCCGGGAATCCAGCAAGCTGTCCAGAAAGGGCATGGAAGCGGCCAGGAAAGGATTCTGCGGTGTGGGTCCTATTCCCACGCCGTCCAGAAAGACAAAAATCACATGCCGCCTGGAAGAAGGACGGGATGTCATGAAGCAACTCCGGGCAACCTACACCCAACTCGAGGACTGCGCAACAGGGTGGGGGGTACACGCTTACATGATAGTCCAGAAACACAGGACCGGAGCAACCGATCGTGGATGTGGCTGTACCGGGTGTCCGCGTGACGCCCGCGGGCAAACCATGCCCGCGGGCGTGTCCAGGACTATCGCGGCCCTGCCCATTATGACGCGCCTGGCTCCCATGCCTGTATTTCCCCGGAACGTACAGGCCGCGGCCAGATGGGATACGACCAGTCTGGGGCAACCCAGACCGTGTTCAAGCCATTTGCTTTTGCACCAGTTCCAGAAACGGCCCCTGGGTTTCCCGCCATTGGTCATGACTGCCCACCTCTTGCACGATACGGCCCGCCTGCAGCACATAGATGCGCTGGGCCATGCGGGTGGTGGATAAGCGGTGCGCAATCACAATTCGGGTCACCGCCATTTGCTTGATGCCACGCATCACTTCCGCCTGACTCATGGCATCAAGCCAGCTGGTAGCCTCATCCGGAAACATCATGCAGGGATTCCGCACCAGAGCCGCCGCGATTTTCAGACGTTGGATTTGACCGCCGGGAAAAAGGGCCGCACTATCGCCCACCATAGTAAACATTTCCATGGGCATGGCGGCAATATCCTGCTCCACCGCCGCGAGACGGGCCGCCCGCCGATGACGCTCCCTGGAGTACCCGTAGCCGGACGGGACACATGGGTCCAGAAAACCGTCCGCGTGGCGGACGCGCCACTGGCCCGGCCCCAATAGGGTGACCGGGAACCGCCAAGTGGTATCCGGGGTTTTCCGTCGCACCGGCCCCATACCCCAGATCGCAGGTGGTCTGCCTGCGCGGAGGCATACAACGGACTTCTGGCCCCCACGTCTTGAGGGGCATTAGGCCCGCCTGAGTTGGGCCAGGCGCAACAGCAGTCAAAGCCATGGGTCACAGACGTGAGTTGGGGTTTGCTCAGAGACCGCGCGGGCAGTAAGATAGCGTACAGGGGCACAGGGCATCCTGCACCTTGGAGGTGGGAGACAGCACCCAGGGACCGCAGGCACCATGCCGTAGCATTACTCCCCCCAATGGCCAAACCAGAGCTTGCAGGCAAGCCGGATGCTCATGGGTCGGCAGAGTGAAAGGGCGACCGCAGCACCACGGTGGCCCCGCAGTACATCAGCCCGACCTGTCCCGTTTGTGGGCATAGTGAACCGGGCTCAACGAAAAGCAAGCGTTCCATGGTACATCCTGCAGGTTCCAGGCGCATGCCGATTGGGCCGGAGTCTGGCATGTACGCATACGAGAATGGGAGTTCCTGGGTGTATGGCAGTTGCTACATCCCGCAATCTGCGAAGGGCCAACAGCTGGGGTCGCAAGGAGAAGGCTGTGTGAGACCGGCCGGGCAGAACACGGAGATAGCCCGCTTGGTCAACGGGAAATGGCTGGGGACCCTGTTTTCCCACAGAGACATTACCGTCACACGCCAGGCTGGGCCCACGTAGCGTCAGCAAGCGGGCAAGAGGCTCCAGCGGCGTGGCTATGTCGGCTTTACCCCTGGGCAATGCCATCCCGCCGGTCACGGTGTATCCGCATATGGTCACGCCGCCAACGCCTGGGGCCCTCTTCGGGTGTCCCTGGCGATCCAACACTGTGATGGAGACAGGGCCAATCGGCCTCACCGTTGAAATGCATTCTGCACGATGCTTCGGGACACCTCTTTTGTGAATACATCCGTAGCCCTGGTGCACGATTGGCTCAACCAGATGGGGGGTGCCGAATATGTCCTTGAAGTCCTGCACGGCATGTTGCCCCAGGCTCCCATCTACACCAGCCTCTACCACGCGGCGCAGATGCCGGCGGGAATGCAGCAGTGGGATATTCGTCCCAGTGCCCTCAATCGCCTGCCCTTCGCCCACCGGTACTCCCGTCTGCTGCTGCCGCTTTATCCGGCAGCGTTCTCCCGTATGGACTTGAG
>CAXXOQ010000024.1:0-9385 GCA_963664185.2 Caldilineaceae bacterium
TCCGCAATCCAGTAGCGATAGGGGTACAGATCCGGCAACTCTTCTTCCAGTTCGGCCACGGCATGATGCGTAACCTCCTGCAAGAGTACCACGTCGGCGGGATGGGCCTTCAGGTATCGCGTGAAGGGCCTGACGGTCCGGATCTTCTTGAGCAGATTCGCACTCAGCACCTGCAACTCCGGGGCCGGCCCGGCGTCGCCGTGCGGACGGGGCAGGCGGCGCACAAACATCCAGGCGTAATGGCGGAGCCAGATCAGGCCCAGGCCTTCACGGAGAAGGTGCACCCACCAGGGGGCCCGGAAACCGAAGCGCAGCCAGCTGGCCAGCCAGGCGCCGCTGAGAATCCAGAAGGCCAGACTGTTCAGCAGATAGAGCAGGCCATTCCGATCGCCCAGTGTCTTCCACAGGACCAGCCAGGTCAGGGACAGTCCCAGCCAACAAGACAGGAGACGACGATACCACCGCTGAATGAAGGCCACAGCTACACGCTTTGCAGGCAGGGCGTCAGAGGGTGTCGGGATGCGCTTCCCGGTAGATCAGCGCCGCCGCCAGGGGCCCACGGTACACCAGGGCTGACTGGTATTGCCAGGCCCGGATGTCCAGTTGCCGCAGAAACTTCAGATCCTGTCCGGTCAAAATGCCCCCGCAGGCAATGATGTCCACCGCATGACCATGGATGCGTTTCAGGGTCACCAGCTTGATGAGGGCCTGCCGGGAGGCATGAACGAGGGCGCCACCCCCCAGGCCCCAGTGGGTGCCATCCGGATCCACCTGTTGCAGGGAATTGGTGGCCACAATGGCCTTGATGCCAAACTCATCGCACAAATTCAGCAGCAAGCGGTACTGGGATGCGGGCAGGCCGGGACTTACCTTGATCCAGATGGGTACATACACCGGCGTTTCCAGCCGGGCCACCTGCAACAGGGTACGCACCACTTCTTCGGTCTGGTGCAGGGAGGGATCCTCGGCATGGGACGGACAGCTGACATTCAGGGTGAGCCAGGTGGGGGCAATCCCGGCATCGAAAAGATAGGCCAGCGACTCGGCCATCTCTTTCCGCAACTGCCTGGGCTCCTCCACGCCGGGGGTAACCGCCACGTTGATCCCGTAGCACGCGGGAAGACGGGACTTGTGCAGGGACAGGAATGAGGCGACGGCGCGGATACCCGCATTCTTGAGTCCCACGCGATTGCCCAGCGAGGAGGTCCCGCGCAGGCGCCACATGGTCACCCCGGTATTCCCGTGCCGGGGCCATCGGGTGTAGGAGCCGAATTCCACCGGCCCCACCAGATGAGGCAGGGTGCGCCATCCGGGCAACAGCGCCGAATCCTTGACCACGGCGGCCAACGCCCGGACTTCGTTGTCATGGCCTTCCCCCTTGATCCAGCCGGCCGCCAGCATGTAGGGCTGGGGCAATGTCACCCCGCCGACCTCCACCGGCGCGTCCGGATGGAGCCAGCCGGTCAGGGTCTGCAACACAAACTGCAGGTTGTCCTGCAGATCCCAGCGCGCCAGCAGATCCTGGACTACCTTGTGGCTGGTGCCTGCTTCCAGGGTGAACAGGGCACTGCGCAGCAGCAGATAGAGGACCTGATAGCCATCCAGCAGGATTTGGGTCAGCCAGGAGCGGAGAACCCGCGGGAAGGTCACGCTACCACTCTCCGGGGCCAAACCTGTTCCCCAAAACCGGGCTTCACCCGGATGCGCTCGCCGTCGTAGGTTTCCACGCCCCGGATCTGGGTCCGCACGACCCGGCAGCGAATGTCCCATCCTTCAAAGGGCGTCCAGCGACACAGGGCAAACATGTCCTGTCCCCGGATTTGGCCGGACCAGTCCATATCCAGTTCGGTCCAGGTATCACTGGGGCAGGGCACATCAAAGATGCGGCGCGGCGCGGTCGAGACCAGTTCCATGAGGCGATCCGCGTCCAGCCGCCCCTCTGCCACGGCCGTGCCCATCAGGGGCAAGGTCGTTTCCAGGCCCGGTACGCCAAAGGCCGGCGGATATCCCTCCTTCTCCGACCAGGCATGGGGGGCATGATCCGATTCGATGACATCCACGAGACCGTCCTGCACGGCGGCCCACAGGGCGTCCTGATCCCTTTGGGTTTTGAGGGGCGGTTTCATCAGGGCCTTGGGCCCCAGCCGCGCTTCATCCCGGTTCGTGAGGAACAGATGGTGGGGGCAGACGCCTACGGAGATGGGAAGGCCCATTTCCTTACCTTGCCGGAGCTGCGCCAGCTCGTACCGGGTGCTGATATGACAGAAGTGCACCGGAGTCCGGTGCAGGGCGACCAGTTCCAGGATCTCGCCTACCACTTCCCCCTCGGCATGCACCGCGATCAGGCCATTGCGGTTCCAGGCGGCAAAATGGGCATCCCGCTCCGGACCGTCCATGAACAGGTCGCCCGTCGTCGGATTACCGTAGATCTTGAGGCCTACCGTATCCGCCATGACTTCGGGAAAGGTATCGGCATTGCCGGTGGGGTGGGCGCCATAGTACAGCCCCCAGTCGCAGACCGCATGCCAATGCATCTGGTCGATCTTGGTCGCCAGGTTCACCGGAGATGTGGTGGTGGGTGGCGTGTTGGGCATGTCCAGCACGGCGGTATAGCCACCGGCCAGGGCCGCCTCAGTCTCGCTCACCAGATTGCCCTTGTGATCCCAGGCCATGCCGCGCAGATGCACATGGGGATCGAGGGGTCCAGGAATGCGCAGTGTCGTCATGCCAGCTGTCTGCCTCCCTTGGCTGCCACAATGCCTATACCCACTGGCCCAGCATCAGGGAGATGAGGGCCATGCGAATGAACATGCCATTCTCCATCTGCTGAAAGTATACGGTACGCCGATCCTGATCCAGGGCATAGCGATCGGCGGCGGTGCCCATCTCGTGCTTGCGGGGCAACGGGTGCATCAGGATGGTGTCAACCGGCGTCTGGGCCAGCAGTTCCGGGACCATGACAAAGGCGTCATGGACCGCCAGGTACTCGTCGGCATGGGCAAACCGCTCCTCCTGGATGCGGGTCCAGTAGATCACGTCGCTGTCATACAGGACATCCGCCAGCGAGGAGGTGGCCGTCAGGGTCAGGCCCGCCTGTACCGCCTGCGCCACAATCGCCGGCGGCATGCGCAGGGAATCCGGGGCCACCAGATTCAGGTGCAGGTCTTCCTGGCTGAACAGGGTCAGCAGCTTGGTCAGGGAATGCACCGTGCGGCCAAACTTCAGATCCCCCACCAGGGTAATGCGGAGACGACGGAAGCCCTGCTTCTGCTTGTAGATGGTGTAGGCATCCAGCAGAGCCTGGGTCGGATGCTCGCCGATGCCGTCGCCGGCGCTTACGATCAGGGACCGGCGCTCGATTTGCTGGGCCAGCAGATCCAGGAAATGGGCGGCAACAAACGACGCCCCTTCCCGGGGATGCCGCAACGTCACGACATCCGCGTAGCATCCGGCCGCCCGCACCGTATCCGGCAGATCCTCGCCTTTGTGCACCGAGGAGAATTCAATGCCATTGCTGGCCCCGATGGTTTCCCCGCCCAGACGGCTCATGGCAGCCTGAAACGAAAGATCCGTACGCGTGCTGGCCTCGAAGAACAGCTGGGCCATGACGCGGCCATTGGCGATCTCCGCCACGCCCCGGTCCCGCTGCTGCATGCGGCGTTCCAGCCGCCGGGTGCAGGCGAACAGGTACAGCAGATCCGCACGCCCAAACTGATCTACGGTCACGATATGCTTGCCGGCAAAATCCCCGGCAATGGGTTCCGGCTGATAGCTGTTCCGGATGCTGTTCCAGATGGCGTCGGCTTCCGGATCGGACGGGGACATGACCATGGACGTCAGGGCTCAATGAAGGACCAGGTGATAAGTTGCATGGCCTGTTCGTATTGGGCCTCCGAGATATGGCCCTGGTCCAGGTAATAGTCCAGGGCATGGGGCAGCTGAAACACCGTGTGCAGTGTGACCCCGGCCTGATCCAGTGTCTGGCGCGGGGCAAGACTGCGTTCCGTCATGACAATCGCGTCGGACACCTCCAGACCGGCCCCCCGCAGCAAGGTCACCGTATCGAGCAGGCTTTCCCCCGTAGTGACGAGATCCTCGATGACCACGACCTTGTCGTCGACCTGGAAAGCCCCTTCTATCTGCTTCTGCCGCCCGTGCGCCTTGATCTCCTTGCGTGTGTAGATCATGGGCTTGTGGGCTTGCAGTGCCGCTGCGGTTGCCAGCGGCAGGGCCCCATAGGGTACGCCGGCCAGGCGGTCACAGGGCATGAATGTCAGCAGGCGCGCGATCAAGTCCCCCGCCAGGTGCAGCAATTCCGGCTGGCTTACCGTGAGGCGCAAATCCAGATAAAAGGGGGAAACCGTGCCACTCGCCAGCCGGAATTCCCCGAAGCGAAGGGCTTCCACCTCCATCAGAAGATCAAACAGCCGTCGCATCTCCGCCGACAAACTCATGTCTGCCCCTGCCCACCTTCTGGGATCCCGTCCCGCATCCGTTGCACCAGAGCGGCGGCGGCGGCCGCCGGGTCCGGTGCCGTCGCCAGGCTGGAACTCACGTTGATAATCATGCCCGGATGGTCCGGCCGGATCCAGCCAGCCTGCATCACCTGGCCCAGATCCCCACCCTGGCGCCCGATACCGGGTACCAGAATCCAGCGGTCGCCCACGGCCGCCCGCACACGCTGCAAGACCCGGGGATAGGTAGCACCCACCACCAGTCCTGCCTGGGCATCCCATGTCTGGAGGGCGGCCGCCACCTGCAGGTAGAGGGGGGCGCCCTCCAGATCCCGCTGCTGCAGGTGCTGCGCGCCGGGGTTGGAGGTGTGGCACAGCAGAAAACTGCCCTTGTCCGCCCAGGTCAGAAAGGGTTCCAGGGCATCCTGTCCCAGATAGGGATTGAGGGTGACCGCGTCTACGCCCAGTTCGGCAAAGGCAAAGACGGCATAGCCGTGAGACGTGGCCGCCAGATCACCGAATTTGGCGTCCAGGATCACCGGAGTTTCCGGCGGGATGGCCTCCAGGGTATCCCGCAACAGTTCCAGCCCGGCCGGGCCATGCCGCAGATAGAAGCCCAGATTGGGCTTGTAGACACAGGCCCAGGGCATTGTGGCCGCGATGATGTGCCGATTCCAGGACCGCAA
Source organism: Caldilineaceae bacterium (assembly GCA_963664185.2). Taxonomy (GTDB): domain Bacteria; phylum Chloroflexota; class Anaerolineae; order Caldilineales; family Caldilineaceae; genus Bin34. The sequence goes on from CAXXOQ010000024.1 coordinate 5,141, forward strand.
TCCGGCCAGGGTGCCGTGCCGGCGGTCGGCAAACCGGGCGGGCAAATGCCGGGGATCGGGATCCAGTCCCACGCATAGCAGTGAGTCACGACGCTGTACGGAGGCCGTCAGCCTGTCCCAGAAAGTCATGGCGTACCTGGTACGGAAGCAAGACAAAGCGGATGAAGTATAGAACGGGATCGCTGTATCTGCATAATCTGTCCGGTTTTCCCGGATCCACCGCCGGAACCCGGCCCGGCGGTTATAATGAAGCCGCACGACTGGAAAGGGTAATGAGAAAGGCAACTATGGCGGTGTTACGTATCCTGTGCGACTGGGACGAGGAGTCAGCGGTGCTGCATCAGCGCGCCCGCAAAATTCGCACGGTGGATTCCGCGATTCGTACCTTGCTGGACGACATGACGGAAACCATGCGGGACGCCGAGGGCGTGGGGCTGGCCGCGCCCCAGATCGGCCAGTCCCTGCAGGCGGTGGTGATCGAATACCCGGAGGACGATACCGATCCCGACAGTGCCAAAATCCTGTACCAGATCCTCAATCCGGAGATTGTCCGTCGGCAGGGCCAGGTGGAGGGCCAGGAAGGCTGTCTCAGTCTCCCGGGATTGCTGGCCGATGTGGAGAGGGCCCAGGCCGTCACTGTGAAGGGGCTGGATCGCAACGGCAAAGCCATCCGGGTCAAGGCCAAGGGCTGGCTGGCCCGCATCCTGCAGCATGAAATCGATCATCTGCAGGGGATCCTGATGCTGGATCGGGCTACGCAAATCTACAAGGCGGACAAACAGGAGGATGGCACCGTGCTGCTGACTCCTCTGGTGGAAGCCTGATGGGGCCCCGCCAATTCAGTTCTGCACGACTACGCCCACATCGCAGAAAAGGGGGTCGGGTGAGGCGGCTACATCGACTACCGTCAGCCGCAGGGTGTGCGCGCCATTGGCCATGAAGCGGGTATCCAGGGTTCCCAGCACGCCATTCTCCACCGCCGCCTGCTGGCCGGCGAAGTAGAGGAAAACCCCGTTGGCCTCGGCGCGTTCCAGCTTGTAATACCAGAGATCCGGCTCGGCGTGGAAGGCTGTGCCCACAATAGGCACTTCCCCCCCGATCACCTGGCCCTCAAGCGGCGACACGATACGCACCCACTCGTTGGGACAGTCGGCGGCTACCAGGGTGTCATCCCCTTGTACCGGCGTGGGCGTGGGTGCTGGTGCGGCCGGTTCCGTCACCGGCGTGGGCGTCGGGGTGCTGGCCGCGACAGGGGTAGGCGTTGCCTGCGGCACTTCCACCGCCAGCATCGGCGTGGGGGTCGGGACGGTGCCCGTGGTCCCTGTCCCCAGGCCGGTCACAGCGTCCGTGGCCGTCTGGTAGGTACGGTTCACCGTTTCGCCCAACGACTCCAGGACATTCAGGGTCTGGGTCACCCCTCCTGGCAGCAGGACACGGCTCCCGGGCGGGGACATGCCCTGCCACAGGCCCACGAACAACAGGACCAGGCCCACCAGCAAAACCCCCGTTATCAGCCGGCGGGTTCTCCGGGCACGGTTGTCGGGCCAGGTTTCAAAGGCTTCGCCCGACATCCGCACGGACATGGGCCGATAGTCCAGGCTGCGGGGGGGCCGGCATCTGGGTGCCGGCACTGGTGGCAGCCCAGGCCTCACCCAGCGCCAGGTCCACGGCCTGCTGCCGCCGCTGCTTCAGATCCTGGGCGTCCAGCTGGAGAAATTCGGCGTAGTTCTGCAGAAAGCCCCGGCCCACAACCTCGCCGGGCAGGTTTTGCCAGGCGTCGGTTTCCAGCGCGATCAGGTACTGGACCCGGATATGGATAGAGCTTTCGGCATCGTCCAGACTCAGACCCAGCGTTTCGCGGCGCTCGCGCAGTATTGGTCCAATCCGTACACCTTGCGATGATGCATCACTCATGCGCTACAATGGAGGAACAGGCTCGGAGCAGATATAGGCCCATTGTAGCAGATAGCCAACGGATTCTTTCCTGTCGTATCCTGGACATTGATCCCGGTCAGCCGCAGAAATGGGACAAGTCCCATTTGGGGCGCCGCGCCTTCCAGACGGTTTGCAGTTCCCGGCATTCCCTTTCATGTTCCGCGCTTCCCTTGTTCGCAAGTTCCTGATCGTGGTGGTCGTGGTGACGGCTGTGCTGTTGCAGTGGCGCGTCCTGGATTTGCGGGACAGCAGCAGCACCGGGACCAGTAGTACGCGCAGCCGTCCCGGGACCGCATCCCTGGTCACCCCCTTGCCCCAGGGCCCCCTGTCAGGCAAGAGCATAGGCCTGGTGATCGGGCACTGGAGCAGGGAGGATGTGCTGGACCCGGGTGCACTGTGCCTGGACAGGGACGGTGTGGCCGAACTCAGCGAATTGGAAATCAACCAGCATATTGCCCAGCGCGTGGCCGCCGAACTGGAGGCTTTGGGGGCACGGGTCTGGCTGCTGGAAGAAAAGGATGACCGCCTGCACGGGCTGTTTGCGGATCTGGCGCTGAGTCTGCATGCCGATTCCTGCATTGAGGCCACGGGTTTCAAGGCGGCCTATACCCCGGGCGCGGCCATGCAGGTGCAAAGCCATGCGTTCGTGGAATGCCTGCGCACCGAATATGCGGCCCATACCGGGCTGGATTGGCACGCTTACAGTATCACGGACGATATGCTCCACTACCACATGCATGAAAAGGTGGCCAACAGCACACCCGCCGTGATTCTGGAGATGGGATTTATGGGCGGTGATCGCCAGCTCCTGACCCAGCAACCGGACCGGGTCCGCGACGGCATTGTCGCCAGCATCCGCTGCTTCCTGACACCGGACGATTACACCCCCTAGTCCGGGCCGCAATGTGCGCTATTGCCGTAGCCAAAGGCAGGCACGCCCTTGGCTGGCTGCATGCCTACCCCCTCAGGCACGGATGCGGGAAGGACCAGCGTATGTGGCCGGTCGGCCATCAGGCCCGCGGTCCGGGCCCGCCGGACACTTCCCGGGGCTCACCAGCGCAAGTGGCGGGCATCAGCCGTAGAGCCGGGTGTAATGATACAGATTGGTGACGACTGCCTCGACGTACGTGACAGGTTCCGTCACCGGAATGGCAACCAGGAACAGCAGGTCGTCCGTCCCTGCCTGCTGCCGGTAGATGTGGCTCGTACCAGGTCCTGCGTTGTAGCTGACCAGGGCCGTCAGCCAGTTGCGATCCACATCCTCGTACACATAGCGCAGGTAATAGGCCCCAAACTGCAAGTTGAGCCAGGGCAGGGCCAGCATCTCGTGACGATAGTCGGTCATACCCGTACGCATGGCGATCCACTCCCCGGTGTCAGGAATCACCTGGCTCAGGCCCTGGGCCGCCAGCGAGGACACCGCCCTGGAATCAAACAGGCTTTCCTGCCGAATCAGGGAATAGAAAAGGAGTTCCGGAATGGTGTGCTGGGATGCCTGCAAGCGGACCAGATCGGCATAATGGCGGGGAAACAGATAGTACTGGATGTAAAGGGGCAGTTCGGCCACCCGGGGGGCAGGTGCCAGATAGTAGAGATGGCGGGCAGCCTGGATACTGTCATAGTACAGCCTCAGACTGGCGAATTGCTCTACCAGATGCAGAAGGACACCGGCATCCTGGGTATAACGGGGCAGCAAGGCCGCGACATGGGATCGGGCCTGGGTCCGCAGGCCCAGGCGCAGGTACGCCACCGCCTGTCTCCAGTCCATATCGGTATCCAGCCGGGCAGCGGCCGACACGATGGCCGCCGGGTCTTCCACCCAGGAATGAAGCCAGTTCACCGTGAAGGTGCGGCTGCCGTCGTCCCCGGGCAACAGGGCGGCCGCGCCGGCCAGCACGGGTATGTCCGGGATCATATCCTGGCTGGTGCCATCTGCCCGGCGCGCCGCCTGCGCGGCTGCCAGGCCATAGAAGGTCTCCGGGTGATTGCGCTGGGCATGCTGCCAGGCAAACTGCGCCGCCGCGGGATCGTCCATGGCCCACAGGTTGCGGCCCGACCAGTAGCTGACCGCCGCGGCCCGGTACCAGGGATATTGGGTACGCAGCTGATCCCAGAAACGGTTGGCACCGTTGCCATCGCCATGCTGCAGGGCATCCATGGCCAGATCGAAAAGGGCCTGGGGGGCACGGCTGTCATCGGGAAACAGGGCCACCAGGTCCAGCAGATCGGAAGCGGCCGCCGCCCGTTCCCCCTGCGCCAGGAGGGCGTAGCCCGATTGGAACAGGATCAGGGCGACATGCGGGTCCGTTG
>CAXXOQ010000025.1:0-2448 GCA_963664185.2 Caldilineaceae bacterium
ATTGAGCCCTACAACGAGATTGGACAATATGGCGGTACCTGGCATCGCTTTGATACCTCATCGAGCGGTTCCCACTTTGTCATGGCCATGTATGCCTATTCCCCAGTCCACTGGGTGAAGGATGGCTTGGACAAGCGCCCCGGCTTGGCCAAAGGCTGGGACAGCAACGCGGACAAGACCGAATGGACTCTGTACCTGCGGGAAGGCACGAAGTGGTCGGATGGTGATCCCTTCACAGCGGATGACTTCCTGTTCTGGTGGAACGACATGGTCCTCCATGAAGGACACTCGGATGTACCGCCCGACTACATGAAGTCGGCGGACGCGGTGACCGAAGTTTCCAAGGTGGACGACTATACGCTCCATTTCGTCTTTTCGGATTCGGCACCCCTGTTCCTGGATCGCCTGGCCATGTGGCCCAATGGCACCATTCCGGGCAATGAGAAACTGTTTGTGCCCGAACACTATCTCCGGCAGTTCCATCCTGACCACTCGGACCAGGAAACCTTCGAAATGCTGGACGAGAAACTGAACTGGCCCAGCAATCCGGATGCCCCCGTGCTCAATCCCTGGATGCCGGTACAGTACGAACCCGGCACCCGGCTGCTGCTGGATCGGAATCCGTACTACTACGCGGTGGATACCGCCGGCAACCAGTTGCCCTACATTGATGCCGTCGACATGACCTATGTCGAGAACCTGGAGGTTTCCAAGTTGCGGGTCATCGCGGGCGAGCAGGAAATCTGCGGACGGCCCTGCCGTTACCAGCCGCTCAGTGAACTGTCCGTGTTCCGGGATGCGGAAGCTACGGTCGGCCTCAAGACCTATCTGTGGGATGTGGGCGGTGGTGCCTCCTTCCTCCTGTATCCGAACTGGACGCATCAGGATCCCCAGAAGCGGGAACTGTACCGCAGCACGGACTTCCGGCGCGGCTTGTCCCACGCCATCGATCGGGACAAGATTCAGAAGATCGTCTATTTCGGCACCGGCGAGAAAACCACCGGTACGATGAGCCCCAAAGCCATCGAGTTCACGGCTGACGAAACCGGCCGGGATCTGTACGCCCAGTGGCGGGATCTCGCCGTGGCGTACGACCCGGATTTGGCCAATCAACTGCTGGACGCCGCCGGGGCGGTGGACGCGGATGGTGATGGCTTCCGGGATCTGCCCAGTGGGGATGAGTTGACATTGCGCATTGACTGCACCGCCGGCGGCCTGGAAAACAAGGCCAATGCCCAGAATGTGGAAATTGTGAAGGAAGGCTGGGAAGCCGTAGGCCTGAAGGTACAGGTCAATGCCGTGCCCAACGAACAGATGGGCGTGCTCCAGGACAACTCCGAATTTGACATTCGCAGTTGCTGGGGCCTGGGTGACGGACCCAATTTCCTGGTGTTCCCCAACTGGGTCATTCCCGTAGACAACAATCGCTGGGCTCCTTTGTATGGCGCCTGGTACAAGGTCATTGGCACGGAGAAGGAAGGCACCGAACTGGACGTGGATCCGCTGGATCGCAACCCGCCCCGGGAAGAACCCGGTGAAGGGGATCCCACCTGGCGGCTGTGGGAGATCTACAATGCCGCCCGGGTGGAACCAGACGATGCCAAGCGGCTGGCCCTGAGCCAGGACATCATTCGTGTGCATGTGGAGGATGGTCCCTTTGTCATTGGCACCGTGGCCAATACCCCGACCATCGTGGGCCATCTGGACCACGTGGGGAATTTCCCCTCGGTGGAACAGCTGGGCCTCGGCGGCTTTACCGGACCCTGGATCATGGTGTATTTCGGCGCTGTGTATCCGGAACAAATGTATTTCAAACAGTAAGTTGATGGCGTAGTTGCGGCCTGGGGGCAACAGGGTGAGCCCGTTGCCCCCAGGCCCGTACGTTACTCCAGTCCGCCCCCGCAGCCTGACCCGGAACCATGCTCGCCTACTTTGCGCGCCGTCTGGTGTACATGTTCACCACCCTGGTAATGATCTCTTTTATCGGGTTCTTCATTATCAACCTGCCGCCTGGCAGCTACATTGACGTGTTTCAGGCCCAGCGCCAAATCCAGGGTACGCATACCGCGGAAGCGGAACTGGAAGCCCTGAAGCGCCGGTATGGCCTGGACAAACCGATTTACATGCAGTACCTGATTTGGGCCAAGGGCTTCGTGCGGGGCGATTTCGGCCGTTCCTTTGAATACAATCGGGAAGTCAAGGATCTCATTTGGGAACGCCTGGGCTTCACCGTCACCATCGCCGCGGGCTCCCTCCTCTTCATCTGGCTGGTGGCCATTCCCATTGGCATCTATACGGCCACGCACCAGTACAAACTGGGCGACAATCTGGCCACGCTGGTGGGTATGGCAGGATTGTCCATACCGGATTTCATGCTGGCGCTGGTGCTGATGGTGGTGATTCAGCGCGTGTTCGGCTTTACGGTGGGCGGCCTCTTCTCACGGGAAT
>CAXXOQ010000026.1:0-8399 GCA_963664185.2 Caldilineaceae bacterium
GGTGGCACGGCTGGCTACCGTCCAGGCGATGGATCTGCTGACGGTAGAGTTCCGTCTGGCGCAGCCCTTTGCCCCCTTCCTGGACATGATGACCATAGGCTTGCTGCCGCAACATGTCTACGGTGCCATACCGGTGAGCCAGCTGATCGACTATATCGACCAGTTGCCCATCATCGGCAATGGACCCATGCAGGTAGCCCGGTACGACGACATTTCCCTCCGCCTTGTCCCGCACCGGAACCAGGACTACGATCCACCCTACATTTCCGTGCTGGAATACCGCTTCCATCTCAACGTTGCCGACTTGTTTACGGCCTTCTCGCAAGGGGAACTGGAAGGGCTGAGTACAGGCGTGGTGCAGAATCTGGAAGTGTTGCCGAACAAGGCCGATGTGCAGCTCTTTGCCAGCCCGGAATCCAGCCTGGTTGTGGTATTGCTGAATTTCCAGGCGGAGTCCGTGCCCCATTTGCAGGAACTGCAGGTGCGGAAGGCCCTGCTGCATGCCCTCAACCGCGAGAAAGTGGTGAGTTCCAGTGAACTGGGCTGGGGCATTGTCGCCCACTCCCCCATGATGCCGCACAATTGGGCCCACAAGGATGATATCCGGCAGTATGCGTTCGATCCGCTGCAGGCAGTGCGGTTGCTGGCGGATTCAGGATGGCAGGATCGCGATGGCGATGGCATCCTGGATCGGGATGGCACCCCCTTGTCACTGACCCTTTTGACCAGCCAGGATGCCATCCTGAATGCCTATGCCCACACGATCGCCGGCTTCTGGCGGGACATCGGGATCGCGGTCCAGATCGAAGCGTTGCCTTTGGACGTCATGGTGAACGACAGGTTGACACCGCATGCCTTTGAAGCCGCACTGGTACGATTCTCGGGCCTGGAAGGGGATCCGGATCCCTTTCGATTCTGGCACAGTTCCCAGGTGGCACCCGGCCAACTGAACTATGGGGCATGGGCCAACCCCTTTGCCGACGAACTGATGGCCCGTGCCCGCATTGCGCTGGATGCCCAGGAACGGCGCTGGCTTTACCACCGGTTTCAGGATGTCTTTGCCGAGGATCTGCCCGCGTTGCCCATCAGCTATCCCGTCTATGTGTATGGCGTGCATGAGCGGGTCAAGAATGTGCAGATTGGGCCCCTGAACCATCCGTCAGAGCGCTTCACCTCCTTTGCCGACTGGTATATCCAGACCACCAATGTCATCGTGCCCGCCGGTACCGGCCGGTTATCCCCATGAAGCCATGTTGCATTGCCCCGGCCTGTGAAACCACAGGATCCGCGAGTTTGCGTTAGAATGCTTTGGCTGGAATCCAGCATGGAACCTTGTATCTGCATCTGTCAGCAAAGAGAGAGAGCCATCATGATGCGTAGCAACCCTTGGCGATTAGGTCTGCGCTATACCTTGCAGGCAACTGCCCTTCTGATCCTGGGGCTTGGATTGGCGGCCTGTAACAGTGCCAACTTCATAATTCCCCCGGCACCTGAAATGGCGCAGGATACGATGCCGGAGGAGGCCGAGTCCATGGTGGCAGAAGCGGTGGTCATGGCTGCCGCCCAGTCGAGTCTTGGATGTGCATCCGTAGCGAACCAGGACGGCGTGCGCTTGCGCACGGGACCGGGAACCGGATATGGTGTCCTGGGTTTGGCCTACGTCAATGAGGCCCTGCCGATGCAAGGCCTGTCCCCGGACCGCAACTGGGTTGCGGTCACCGCACCCAGTGGGACCACAGGGTATATCTTTGCGGAACTGACGGACACGGTCTGTCCCGAAGCCCAGGCGGCACAGTAATACGCGCGTGGGGGCTGAGGGGATGCCCGGCGCGGCCCGCGTTGCCCCTCAGCCCCGATTGTCTCGCCATGACGGCCAGAGAACGGTCAGGTCAGGTTGGCGACACTGAAAACCACATGAAAGGGCTTGCAATAGATCACCACCGACTTGATCCGGTCCAGATCAATGTCGTCCGGAATCGCATAGTTCTGGTTGCCCACATTGCCCTTTAGCTCCCCCAGGTCCCAGTATTCGCCCAGTTCGCCAAAGGTTTTTGCCTCTGTGCCCGTGGTGAGCAGAACATGCAGTTCCGGCCCATTGGTGGACTGGAAATCCTCCAGGCGCAGGACATGCTGGCCGTCCGGGAGAGCGTAGATCGCCGCGGTGCCGGACGCGGCATGGATCGCGTCAATCCGGCCAAATTCCCCCATGCCCAGCACCATGGTCTCCGGGGCCATGCCGGTCATGGGCTCTTCTTCCATTTCTGAATCGGGCCGCAGGACCGCCATCGTGGTTTCCCGGACCATGGCGGGATCCACGGCCTCGTCCTGGGACATCTCCATCAGGGCTGTCTTCATATCGTCCGGCAGTGTGGCATAGGTGGCTTGTTGTTCTGCCGTCATGTCATCCACGGGGAATGCCTCGTCCACCACATCGGTCTGAAAGAAGACCCAGGGTTCCAAGACAAGGGCGCCGGCCACGGCGGCCACAAGGATGATAGCCAGCAGCAGTATGCGATTTCGGTTGCGCATGTATACCTCTTCCTGCGTTCTAATGAGCCTGCATCCGGTTTCACAGAGGCAAGGTGTGCCCGGAAGGGACGCGGCAAGGATAGGCCTTGGGCATGGTTTCATAGCTCGATTGTAAATGCACATGGCTGTGCCCTGTCACAATTTGGACCTCAATCGCATCGTTGCGACCAGTGGCCATAGCCATCGGTCCTGGGGCAAATCCGGCGTTGAGGGCGGCCCTCTTCTTGACAGAATGGATGGAAGTCAGTAGGATCCAAATCCTGGAATGTGCCGCAGTGGCGGAATTTGGCAGACGCGCTACATTCAGGATGTAGTGAGCTTACGCTCATGGGGGTTCAAGTCCCTCCTGCGGCACTCGCGCCTGATGTCTGCCAGGCAGGGTTTCGTCCCTGCCTGGCAGCATCGGGGTTTGTCCGTTGCGTGCATCGTACCCAACACCATCCCTGGCAACCGGACTGTTGCATGACTCGTTCTGTTCCCGCGTCTGCCTCGCATACGCAGCGCAATCGCATCTTTCTTGTGATCCTGGTAGCGCTGCTCCTGTTTTTTGTGTTCTCCTACATCAATCTGGTGTTGGAACACACCGCGTTCAAGCAGGAAGTAGCCCAGTCCACCGCCCGCTTGCATAGTACCCAGGAACGGGGGTTGCGACTGGAACAGCAGTTGGCCTATGTCCAGACTGATGGGTACAAGGAAACCGCGGCGCGGGAAATGCTGGGCTTGGCCCGGCCCGGCGACAACGTGTTTGCCATAGTTCCCACAGAGGCCCTGCAGGTTTCCCCGGTGATGGATGTCCCGGCTGAGGTGGTCACAGATATGCGGGGCTTGCCTGTCTGGCAGCAATGGCTTGATCTGTTCAACCTGCAGATTCCGTTGTCCTGAAAGGCGACAGTCGCGGCCCGGGCGTGACGGGCTCCGTTGTGTTGCATATTGACTCGGGCAAAGCCATACGCTACAATGGCATTCCACATCTTCAGCGCGGGGTGGAGCAGCGGTAGCTCGTTGGGCTCATAACCCAAAGGTCGCAGGTTCGAATCCTGCCCCCGCTACTCAACAGGCTGCCGACAATCGTGTCGGCAGTGTTGTGTTTAAGGCGATGTAGCTCAGGCCGGTTAGAGCGAGGGCTTCATAATCCCTAGGTCGGTGGTTCAAGTCCACCCATCGCCACCACTTGCAGGGCAGAGCACAGCCAAGGCACCGGAAAGTCGGCTTTGCCTGGATGGATGCGATCCCCCATCAGGATGAGATACCCCCTTTCCCGCGGCGACGGGAAAGGGGACAATGGGTACCGGCAGGCCGTGGTGTGCAGGACAGGCAAGGGGATGCCTTGGATCGGTTTGTTCCGCCGGGCCCTGTGGCGGTTGCGGTGCCACCGGTGTTATGGGGGCTGGTCTGTGCCAGGTGTCAGAGCAGGCTCACGGCAGTTCCATGTTGCCTGGTGCATGGTCACGGATATAATCCCAGTTCAGATCGTAGCCCATGCCTGGCCGGGTGGGTACCGTGACATAGCCTTCCCGATCCAGGGGATCGCAGAGGGAATGCAGGTAGGGAGGTGGCGTTTCGTAGTCCAGGCCCGGGGCCAGCAGGCCTCGCTCATAGTACTCACAGGTGTCCTCACTGCTGGCACCCAGCATCATGAGATTGGCGTGACCGCTCATGTGCACCTCACATTTGACCCCAAAGGCCTCACAGATGGCAATCATCTTGTGCACCCCGGTAATGCCGCCCCGCAGCACATCGATACGGCTCATGTCCGATGCCCCCCGCTTGATCCAGTCGGCACGGGTGTAGATGGAACCGTGTGCGATCTCCGGTGACAGAATGGGAATTGCCAGTTCCCGCGTCAGCTTTTCATAGGCCGAAACCCGGAATTCGTTCATGGGGTGTTCGTACCAATAGAAATCCAGTTCTTCCAGGACGCGCCCCACCTTGACGGTTTCTTCGTACGTGCGGTAGGTGCCCCAGGGATCAAAGCTGAGCACCATGTCCGGGCCCACGGCCTCGCGCACCTGACGACAAGCCGCGATGTCCCAGTCAATATGGGAGGGCCGGCCCGGATCAGGCTGGCCGGTAGCCGGGTCCCAGAAATAGTAGGGATGGATTTTGTAATGGGTGTAGCCCTGGGCCTGGCATTCCACGGCATGGGCCGCGTAGACTTCCGGCGGTCCCAGATTGGGGTAGGTGCTGCCGTAGGCCTTCACCCGATCCCGGCATCCACCCAGGAGCTTGTGCAGGGGCAGATCGAACAGGCGGGCCTGCAGATCCCACAGGGCACAGTCCACAGCGCCCAGTACATTCTCGGGCATATTCGCCACCCACAGCCAGTGCCAGATTTTTTCGCGGTCGAATGGGTCCACACCCAGGAGCAGATTCCGGATGCGTCCTGTTACCAGGTTCCGGTCATCGGTGGTCAGACCGTGGCGATCACCATGTCCCTGACCACCCAAATAGTAGCCTTCGGCACCTTCGTCCGTCAGGATGCGCAACAGCGTCTGGGTCACAATGGTGTCGGGTTGCAGCTGTGCATTCTGGAATGCAGGTTCCGGCACCGGAAACGGAATAACCTGTATATCAACAATCTTCATGGGGTTGTCCTGTGCTGTGTTGCGTGAAACAAGAAACGGGCAAAGACCCAGCATATGGCGGGCACCCTGATCGGCAGGGATCACCCTGTCGGCACTCAGGGTTATAATGCACCTGTCGCCGACGGGGAGCAAGTTGCGCCCATCACCGGGGCAGGCAATCCGGGGCGTCAGGACAGATGACAGGGCCGAGACACGGGAAGGAGTGGGATCATGGCGGATGCGTTTTCACAGCAGGAACTGGATCATTACCGGGAACATGGCTATGTCATCCTGGAAAACGCCATGGAGCACGTGGGATTGCCCAATGCAATCGCCGCCTATGAGGAAATCCAGGCCCATACCGCTCCGGCATGGCAGGACATGCTGAAAAGCGGCAATATCAAGGGCGGCTACGGTCACGGCCCTGACGCGCACACGATGAACAATGTATACCAATACCATGACATCTGGCTGGATCTGGCCATGAATCCGCGCATTGTCCCGTTGCTCAAGGAAATCGTGGGTCCCGATGTACAGGTGATGGAAATGGTGTGCCATTGCCACCATGCCGGTACACAGGCCCATACCTCATGGCATCGGGATTGGCCTGCCTGGACCCATCCCCAATACACCTTGAAAGCCAAGGCCTTCTATTTTCTGGACGATCAGACCGCGGACATGGGATGCTTTTCCCTGGTACCGGGAACCCATCGGCTGGAAGATGGGCCGCCGCGCGAATTGTATCGGGACGAGAGACTGGAAGACATGCCCGGACTGACCCGGATCGTGGCGCCGGCCGGCAGTGTCATTCTGTGGAATGTGCTGTGCTGGCATACGGGACTGGCCAATACCAGTGCCCGGGATCGCCGGATCATCATCTACGGCTATATGCCCTTCTGGGTCAAGAAATGGGACCACAACCCGCCACCGGACCGCGTCGTGGCCTGGGCCGACACACCCCACAAGCGGCAATTCATGGGCATTCATGCCGTGGAAGGCCGTGCTTCCTGGGACCGCAAGGATGTCCCGTATCTGCCCGCGCATCTGGAGCTGGTCAAGCAGAAGCGATTCTAGCGCGTCTGTCAGCCCACGGCCCCGATTTGTCATCCGGGAAAACCCGTTTTGCCATGCCCGTCCATAAACCTGCCTCTAACCGCTATGCGGACATGATCTATCGCCGCTGTGGTCGCAGCGGTCTCCTGTTGCCGGCGGTCTCGCTGGGATTGTGGAACAACTTCGGGGCCGTGTATTCCTTTGCGAATGCCCGTGAGCTTGTGCAGACCGCCTTTGACTTGGGCATAACGCACTTTGATCTGGCCAACAACTACGGGCCTCCGCCCGGTTCCGCCGAAGAGACATTCGGGCGCATTCTGGCGCAGGATTTGCCGGCTTACCGGGATGAACTGATTATTTCGACCAAGGCGGGGTACGACATGTGGCCGGGACCCTACGGGAATTTCGGTTCCCGGAAGTACATGCTGGCCAGCCTGGATCAGAGTCTGGCCCGCCTGAATCTGGACTATGTCGACATCTTTTACAGCCATCGCATGGATCCCGCAACGCCCCTGGCCGAGACCATGGGCGCCCTGGATTCCGCGGTCCGCAGTGGGCGGGCGCTTTATGCCGGCATTTCCAACTACGATGCGGAACACACCCGGGCCGCCGCGGACATGCTGCGGGATCTGGGAACGCCCTGCCTGATTCACCAGCCGGCCTACAACATGCTGCGACGCGATGTGGAAAGGAATGGGGTGCTGGAAGAGTTGTCCCGGCAGGGGATTGGCTGCATTGCCTTTTCCCCTCTGAGTCAGGGCGTGCTGACCCCGACAAGTACCTGCAGGGCATTCCCGCAATGTCCCGGGCCGCGAATCCGCACGGTACCCTGGGGGCCAATCGGATTACGCCCGGGGTTGTGAAAGTGCTGGAGCCACTGCAGGCCCTGGCCCAGGAACGCGGGCAGTCCCTGGCACAGATGGCATTGGCCTGGGTGTTGCGCCATGCCATCGTCTGTTCCGTCCTGACAGGTGCCAGCCGGGCAGAGCAATTGCATCAGAATGTTGCAGGCGTTGCAAAATCTGGAATTTGATACCATAGAGTTGAATCGCATCAACGCGTTGCTGGCATCTGTAGCCTAGAGTCTGGATGCGAGTAGGCAGTGAAGAATGTCTTGTTGCTCAGGTGTCTGGCAAGGTCATGTGATGAAGGGTGCGGGTGACCGCAACAGAAAGTACCCAAGGGGCAGATCATGAAGTCGGTATCAGTACAAGACTACCGATGTTTCAGGGATGAACAAACGGTAAAAATTGCCCCTTTGACCCTCCTGGTAGGAGACAACAGTACAGGAAAATCATCTCTGCTGGCCATGATACGCGCTTTGTGGGATGCAGCCTATGCCGGCGGCTCCAGCTTCGATCAAGAGCCGTTTGCGCTGGGTAGCTTTGACGACATTGTCCACTATCGTGGCGGACCCGTATCACGCCCGACTGCCTTCAGGGGCCAACTGGTTGATACCATTGTGGAGGACGATGCGGGCTGTATTGAAATTGATGTTGAGTTTGCCAAGATACATGACTATCCCGCTGTGCGTTCCAAGCAATTCCTGAAAGATGGCTATGGCATTCGGTTTGGTCCTTCTGACTCTGGGGTATGGCTGATCACCCCTTCCCAGGAGCTGCCTTGTGAATTGCCGGCATGGAAACAGCCGGACGATATGGATGTGGGGATGTGGGGGCTTTTTCGGAATGTTATGGTCTTTCCAGAAACAGAGGAAATCCGCCATGGCAAGGGCATAGAGACACTCGCACCGCCACAGCGTGAGGCATTGATTGACACGATTGAAGTGTTCCGGAAGCAAACATTCCAGGAACTGGATCGAAAGAAAAGACCCAGAGCGATTGCGCCCCTGCGAGCCAGGCCCCAACGAACATACGATATTGGGCCATCGTATTGGGATCCTGGAGGTGAGAGCATGCCCAACCTCCTCATGGCTCTGCACAGGAACGATCCTGAACGTTGGACAGAACTGAAGGCGTTACTGGAATCCTATGGACGCAAACTGGGCCTGTTTAGCCAATTGGAGGTTCATCCGGTGCGTCGTGGTTCAGGTGTAGGACCGTTTCAGTTACGGGTAAGAGACGCTTTGCAGGGCAAGCAGGTGGGACCCTGGCGCAATTTGATGGATGTCGGATATGGTGTCAGCCAGATTCTGCCCCTGATGATTCAGTTGTTGGAGCCAGGACCGTCTGTATATCTTCTGCAACAACCGGAGATCCATCTTCATCCCCGGGCCCAAGCCGCTCTGGGAAC
>CAXXOQ010000027.1:0-36630 GCA_963664185.2 Caldilineaceae bacterium
GCCGTCTCAATCGCCTGCGCGGCGGCGGAATGGGGCTGCCAGGCGTGGCGCAGCAACTTGCGGGCCGGGCGGGACTGGGCGTCGCCCGCCGGGTGCGACCGCAGGCCGTGTTCCCGCACGAGCGCCCGGCACTCCGCCGCGGCCTCCGCCCCCAGGACCGCCAGCCGCGCATGAAGCGGATCGGAGGCCGTGTAGCGCGGCACCGGCAGCTTCCAGCCGTGCTTCTGGAATGTGCGGGCGCCGAACAGGCCCTTGGCCATGAATTGTTCGGCCTGCGCCTTCAACTCCCCGCTGTTGAGAATGGCAACGAGGTAGTGGGCCTCGGCACGGGATTCGCAAAAGACCTGGTACAGGCTGCTGTCCAGCACGGTTTGGCCGACGGCAATGACCGCGGCCGTGGGGCGGCCCGATGACGTATAGGCCACGCGGACGCCGTCCGGATGGGTTCGCAGGTACTCCAGCTGCCGTGTCAGTTTCCCCATGTGGTTCAGGTTCCGGTAGAGGTCCGTGATGCTTTGCCCGCGGTGTTCTTCCGCGAACAGGGCTGCCGCCGCCCGCCAGCGGCGCTGCAGGGTCGGGTCCAGCGCGTCCACGTCCAGGCGGTCGACGCCATCCTCCCCGTCCTCCCCCCCGTCCCGGCGGAAGGGGACCGCCAGCGTGGAGCGACGGGCCGGCAGGGCGGCGCACAGGGGATCCAGAACCACGTACGGCGCCTGGCACTCCCCCAGCAGCACGTCGAACAGGTGGTCGTCGGCAACCACGCCTTCCAGGCGGTGCAGCTGGCCCGCGTACTTCTTCCTGTCCTGGCTTCCCAGCCGCGGCTTGACGCGGGTGCGGCCGGGGGCGGCCAGCTTGGCCGTGGCGGGTGCCTTCTCCACAAACAGCAGCCGCCGGTCCACGAGGGTCGCCCCCTGCCGGGACCGCTGCGCATAGGGGGACCGGAACGTGCCGTCGTCGTGGCGGAGCGGCTCGACGGCGCGGTCGAGGCCGGCGTAGTCCGCCTGCCAGTCGCCGCGCCACACCTGCACCGTGCCCGGCGCCAGGGCGGAACCCCGGTTGGCGCCGACGAACCGCGCAAACACCACGCCGGCCGGCATGGGGAAGAACGCGGGCTCCACATGTTCCAGGTCCCACGGCGCCCGTTCCTGGAAGTCCAACCCCAGGCCCGGCCCCGACCCGCGGTAGTCGCCGGCCCGCCACTTCAGGTGCTGGCCGGCCCGCAGGGCGCTGTGGGGCATGACCATCCCGACCACCGCCCCCGGGCGGGCGTACAGCTCGATGCAGCGCAGGTGGAACAGGGCGGCCACGTCCTGATGGGGCGCGTAGCGGCCGCCGGCCCAAATCCGGTAGCGATGCCGGCACATGTCCTCCAGCTCGCTGCGGATCACCCCGGCACTCTGGCCATAGGTCAACCAGGGGGGATTGCCCACCAGGCGGTCCGCCTTCCGCTCCGCCAGGATCGCCGGCCGGATCATCTGGCGGATGTAGTAGGCCCACACGTGGTTGCGCCCCGCCGCATGCAACTGCCGCATGGTGTCGGCCACCTGCCGCAGATCCGCGCGGCTGCGGTCGTCCAGTTCGAAGTGCTCCGGCACGCGCCCGGGATCTCCGCCTTCGTCGACCGCCGCCGCCATCTCCGACACCATCCGGTCCAGGTCCGACTGCCGCCGCGCCAGGGCGCGGGGAATGCGGAACACCGCCTCCCGGTTGGTGCCCGGCAGCACCTCGCCGGTCTTGAGCTCAATGGTCTCCGCCGCGAACAGCGTGCCCGTGTCGTAGCGCAGCTGCATCGAATCGCCCAGGTACACGGGCGGCGACACCGGGCCGGCGAACCCCGCGGCCCGGGCCGCCCGGATGGTCGGGGCGGCGGTCATCACCCAGGTCGCCTTGGCCAGCTGCACGGCCACGGGATGGATGTCGAGGCCTGCGACGTTGTCCTGCAGCCGACGCAGGGTGTCGACGGGGGGGTTCGCCCGCCGACGCGTCCAGGATGCGCTCCATGACCGTCTCCACGAACGTGCCGCTGCCGCAGGACGGGTCCAGGACCCGCTGGCGCAGCGGATCGTCGACCACCGCCGCCGTGACCTCGCGGGCCAGCCAGCGGGGCGTGTAGTACTCGCCCAGCCGCTTCCGCTCCTCGGGCGCAATCACGTTCTGGTAGAGCGTGGGCGCCACTTCGCGGGCATTTTGCGTCCAGTCGAAACGCTCGACGACGCGGGCAATCTCCGCGAGGTACGCCGCTTCCCCCACTTCCGGCGGCCACGCAAACAGGTCCGCCCCCACCACGCCGTGCAGGGCGGACTCCTCGGCCAGGATGCGACCCTTCAGCAACGCGTCCGGGCGGGCCGCCGCATGGCCGGCCACGCCGCCCAGCAGCTGCTCCTGCATGATGACGGCCACGAGGCTGGTAACGTAGGTGTGGCGCACGAACAGCCAGTCGGACGCGGGGTCGGCGGCGGCCGCTTCCTCGCCCAGCGCCACCTGTAGCAGGTCCTGCCACAACCGCCGCTTGACCGCCACGGACGGATGGGCGCGGTGGGCCGCGTAGGCCCCGTACAGCAGCACCTTGCAGGCGTTGAACACCTCGGATTCAAGGCCGAAGTGGCGTTCCAGGTTGGCGGGCGTGGGGCGCAGGCCGGACGCCGGCGCGGCCAGGGTGTCGTGCAGGAACTCGCGCAGGCGCGGCGCATGCTCCGGCCGGTCGAAGGTGTGGAGCGTCCACGCACGCGGCTCCTCCAGGGGCAGCACGCCGCGGTCGCCCACCCGCCGCCGCACGTAGTGCACGCCGTCGGTCAGCACGCCGCAGCCCACGCCCGCCCCCGCCCGCAGCAACGCCTCCAGGTAGCCGTCCAGCTGATCGACGTGGGCCGGATCGGCCGCACCGCGCAAACGGATGTCGGTCTTGAACTCGAAGCAGCAGCGGCCGGGGATGTACAGGTCCATGCGCCCGGAAACGCCCGCACCCGGAGGAGCCTCGGTGCGCTGGGTCGTGAGCGGCGCCAGGCCGGCCACCTCCAGAAAGCGCTGGAACGCCGTCCGGACGTCATTCTCCGAGGCGGCACGCCGGTGACTCTCCACCACCAGGCCGAAGGCGTCGCGGAGCCGGGCGGCGGCACGCGGGGAATTGTCTACAATGGGCTCGGCCATGGGAACCTCCAGCGTTCCTGCGGTCGGGAAGTCGGGGCCACAACCCCGGCTTCCATGCTTTCAAGGCAATGTCGATTGTAGGGCAGAACCGCCCGAAAAGCACCGGGACACGACCGCCCGTGTGCGGGATCCGGCCATGGCGCACACGGCGCCGCGGCCCGCGGCCGGCGGTCAACCAGGCCGGACCGACCGCTTTATGTAAGCCCCGTTGCGTAGGACATTGCCACAGGGAGGTGCTGTTTGTCCTAAACGGCTCTCACACTCAAAGTGAACGACGCGACATCCTGAGAAGAATGCACGCTTGCGACCGGGCGGTGTTGCTGGCCACGGATGCGGCCGGTGAGGGCCTGAACCTGCAATTCTGTTCCGCCATCGTCAACTACGACCTTCCCTGGAATCCCATGCGCCTCGAACAGCGCATCGGTCGCGTGGATCGTATCGGACAGGCCAAACCTGTCGTTGCCGTGGTCAACCTGTTCCACCGAGGCACTGTGGAGTACGACGCCTATCAGGCCATTCAGGATCGACTGGGGAACATCCTGGACTATGTGGGCCCCTACGGCGCCATTGTTGCAGCCGCGGCATCCCGTTACATTCGCCGGGACATCCAGCAGGCCCCCGAGAACCCGTCCACCCGGAATTTCCGCCAAGCCCTGGGGGACCACCTGCAAAGCCTGGACTTTCAAGCGATGCCCCATATGGACATGCCCGAACGAGACCGGACCGAACCGGAAACTCAAAATCCCTACGCCATGCCGTTCATGAATCAGCCCCCCTTGGTTGACATGCAACGCTTGGAGCAAGCTCTGCACAACCCAGCACTACTGCCCCCCGGCTGGCTGGTCACACATGTGGGCGGCTCCCATTGGCGTGTGCAAACAAAACCTGCGGCCGAAGCATTCACCGTCACCACGGACCGCAACGCCTACCTGCATGCACTGTCCAGCGACCATCATCTGTCATGGTGGGGACCGGGACACCCGCTGTTCGAATCTGCACGTCGCCAAGGTTTGATGCGGCAATGGCTGGGGTAGGTGCTGGTTGAATGGACAGGCAAATGAAGCCCCCCATACTGTAAGATGGGGGTTGAGCCCCTTTCAACACGTGAGGCCCTGCATGAACCACTTCAACATCAACCAGTCTTGGTGTTCCCACCAGGAAAGTCCTGAACCGGACGGCAAACCCGGGATCAACCCAACGCCGTGTCCACCAATCCGGTCTCTTGAGGAGATGGCCCGGGACGCGCTGGAAAGAGACCGTCGGTTTGCCGCCTTGCATCCGGTACCAATCCCGGACATGCTTGCCAACGATCCAGAGTGGCAAGCACTGCTTGCCGCCACAGACAATGGAAAAAACTCCAAGTCCCTATGACCATGTCCCAACCTCTGCCATCCCTGTTTGAAACAGCCAAACCGCGTCCGGCATCGGAAAGAAACGATGCCTATGCGGCCAATCTGTCGTCGGCCATTCGCCGGGAGCTCCAAGAACAAGACGGGGCTCGCCGGTTCTTGGCCGGCACCCATGTGACGGAGGCCATGAAGCGGGTATGCAGGCAGGTCATGGAACGCCTTTACATGGGCCACAACAGCCCACATGAAGGCGTGTATGTCTTGGAATCCGGGTTTGGTGGCGGGAAGACCCACACCGTCATCGGGCTGGCCTGTATGGCCTTGTATCCCGATTTGGTAAGGGAGATGCCACCAGGCCCCAAATCACAGTCGCTGTCGGAACCGGCCCATGCTGTGGACGATGTGGTGTTGGTGGCCATCAACGGCCAGGATGCCAGCGATCAGGGCTACATTCGCTGTGCGGACGGCACCCAAAAGCCCTCGCTTGCCGATGCCATCATCGACAAACTGGGTGGCCATCACCTGGGGCCCGGCAATCCCGGTGCCGCAGCTTTCGCCGAACTCATGGAGGATCGCCCGGTCCTCATCATGATTGATGAACTTCCCCACTTGATCGCCAAGTTGGAAGAACGCCCGAAGGCCAGGTCCCTGGTGGCCACCACGTTGAGCGACCTGGCAGCCGCAGTGCGGGAAAGTTGGCGGGGCGTACTGATCATCACCGCTCCGGAAGCTGGCGGCTCGGATGCCTTGCAGGGTGCCACGGACGAAGTGCACCGCATCATCGACGACATTCGCAAGTTGGGAGCGCGCGTGGGGGAGTCCGTCATCCCCTCCAGCCCTCAAGACCTGCCCCACATTCTGCGTCAACGACTGTTCCAGGATTGGGATGAAGATGTCCGCACAGACACAGCCAGGGCTTATGCCAAGCTGTTCCCCGCCGAGGACCACAAGGAGCAGGCATTCCTGGAATGCTACCCGTACCACCCGGACTTGTTGAACATACTGCAGACGAGGCTGGGCGACAACCCCAGTTTCCAGAAAGTGCGCGGCACGCTTCGCCTGTTGAGTAGCGTCATTGCCTACTGGCAGGGAGAGGGCGTCCACATGAAGGATGCGATTTTGCACCCGCACCACGTGGACCCTTCGATTCCCGCAGTCCGCAATCAGTTCCTGGGCCGTCTGGAACGCGGCGAACTGCAGGTGGCCATCGACGCCGACATTGAAAACGCTCGCCCCCGGCACCAGCACACGGAGGGCGCACACGAAGCCGTCGTCACCATCATGCTGGGTTCGGTAGCCCCCAGTGCCAAGCGCGGCCTGCACCGACACGAAGTCATAGACTGCATCCTGTCGCCTCGCCAGGCGGACCGCGGCCTGCTGGACTCAGCCATCCGCAATGTGGAAATCACAGCCCTCTACATTACGAACGACCTCACCCGCGGCCTGTGGTTTTCGAACGAACCATCGTTGAGCAAGATGGCCCTCGACCTCACCCGCGGCCTGCGGGATCGCGACAATGGAGATTGGTTGCGAACGCAGGTGATGGATTTGGTTGAGGAAACCTATGGCTCCCCGCGTCATGCCCCCCTCATGGACGTGCACCTTTGGACAAGCATGGGCAACAACCTGCCGGACAATCCCAACAAGGTTCAGCTTGCCGTCCTCAACCCCGATTACCTGTATGCGGAGAAACCGGACCTCGAGGCAGAGTTGACCAAACTACACACACAAGGTCCGGGCCAGGATGTTCGCCGCCACCGCAACAATGTCCTGTACCTGGTGGCCAACGAGACAGGATTGGGCCCCATCGAGAATGCTGTCGTCGAAGAGATGGCCTATCAGAACATCCACACCGACGACACCCTGCGCCCCCAGTTGCGGGAAGAGGCAAAGGAACGACAGGCAACTGCCCGCAAGAAGGCTTTTCAAGCCATATTGCGGAAATGGCAACACCTCTACCATCCGACGGGCAGAGGGTTGCACTGCACACGGGTGGGCAATCGGGAAAAGGTGGGTTTCGGCGGCGACATCTTGCGCGATCTGCTGGTGGCAGGGGGGTGGGCCGTAGACCCTGAACACCCCCGCATTCTTCCTGACACATGGCGCAAACTCGGCTGTCTGCGCCGGGGCATGGACAAGGATGCGCCCGCTGCCACCTTGGGTGAATTGCACGAAAGCTTCACCTGCACACCGTCCAAGAGCATGTTCTTTGCAGTTGCATCGTTCATGGATGCCCTGTGTGCGGGGGTGGCCGACGGCACGCTCGTTGCCGTCAATGAATGCGGGCAGCGTTTCGACGCAAAGAACCCGCCAACACCCCAGGCACTGAATAACAACTGTCGGTTTTACCTGACGGAACATGCCCCGGTCCCCGACGTTTGCCCCAAATGCAAGAAGTCTCTGGAGGCCAAGGACGCTACCTGCAAGCATTGCCAGCCTCGTACCTGCCCCAAGTGCGGGAAACCCACCACCAACTCTCAGTGTCCGAATTGTGTGGCACCCACACCTTCGAGGTTTCAACAGTCCGGCGCAGGCACTGTGGTTGTAAGGCTTCTGCATGAATTCATGCAGAAGCACAACCGGCCCATTTCCGACATCATCGAAATGCGAGTCGACTGCACCACCCAGGACCTATTCAACGACCTGGCCAGTCGCTTTCAGGACCAGGGCTCCTTCTGCCGGTTGGATTGGACGTGCGAATCCACTGACAAGGCCCTGCAACTGCGGTTCCGAAACCAGACCGTGGCCTGGTGGCAAAAGCACAGACGAGACATGCTGCGTTTTCACGCATTGTCCGGGAAGCCAGCCGTCACACAGGCAATCACCACCATCCAGGACATGCCGGACGACAAGTTTGAAGGATTGTTGGATGCAATCAAAGGCTTGCAGGAAGTCCAAGTCCATGTGGTGTTTCCATCCTAGACCATTCATAGGAACCGACCATGCCCTGGCACAATGTCAAGACCCATGCCATCTACGTCACGGTCAACGGTCACGGACCCGAGGCCCACGTCACCCATGCCCGCAAGGGCCGTACCGGGGGCGGCAGGCGTATTCGAAACGCCCCACCTGCAATCCCGTGATCTGCACTTGGGCTATCACGGCCTGCGGGCCATCCTGGAACGGGAAGGATGGGATTTGCCTGCCAACCCCAACGAATTGCAGGACGGAACCTACGTACCCCTCACGGCGCCGGTGGCCAACCAGATACGCCTGCTCATTCACGCCCTGCACAAAACCGAGACACCACGCACGGCCCGCCGTCTCGCCCAAGCCATCGGCACCATGCACGACTGCGAGGCGGACTGGTGGCATGCCTGCTTGCAGAACAGGCGGCGTCCGCGCAAGGTATTGGAAGCCCTGGCCCTCATGTACGCCTAAACCGGGGCCGCCAGTTGGTCAGTGCCGGTTTGGCCTGGTTTCCAGGCCCTTGCTGCCGCGTGTCACAAGCTCGCGTACATGCCGGACGCCCCTGCTTCCGGCTGCAAGGGCGGTTCCCGAACGGGCTCCCCACTGTCTGAAACGAAAGCCTGCCTGCGGCTGGCCGTTGCCACCTCAAACCGCTGCACCAAAAAGGCAAGGACGATCCCTCCCTTTCGTGTGTGGCATCGTCCCTCTCTGCAGGTTCAATACTCACTTGGGACAAGAACCGTCCATCGGCACGGTACATCTTCAGTGTGTTGTACTGATTCCATTCCAACCGGGCGTGTGCTTCCCCTTGTTCCTCTTCCACGCGCGATCCGTCAGGCATCCGCCAGACACATAACAGACAATCCCTGCGGCTGTTCGGTTTCGGCAACAAACAAGGCCCCGCCTTCAGGTTCGGTCAGCATGCCCAAGTTCGTCCGCACAGCCTCCGGGTCGGACAAGGATGTTCCCCACAACGTGTTCAGTGTGCGCACTACATCCCACCCGCTGTAGGTATACCGGATTTCATTGCTGGGCACCAAACCGTCGTGTTCTGTCGTCCAGTACTGCAGAACCAAACCCTCTCCATTCACGGGAGCGACTTCAACAAACTGAAGGTGGCTAACATGCTCCCAGTCGTCATCATCAAGGTCAAAACCAGTACCGGCCCCTTTGACGGGTGGCACACAGCCCACCAGTTGCCCATAGACTTCATGGGCCAGTTTGTTGGTGTCCAAAACGAGGGTGTTGCTTGATTGGAACTCTCCACACCCTGCACTGCACAGGAAGTCAATCACCTCTCCCCGCAAGGCTGCCCAGGGCTGTCCATCGCCACTTTCGATGATGATGTGCAAATCGGGGTCCAGTTGTTCTTCCACCCAAAGGTCCAAGTGGTCCACCAGGTTGCGGTTTTGCCCGACATCCATGCTGTAATGCTTTGCCGCTTGCGGGTGCAGCCTGGACAGGTAGGATGCGAAGTCGGTAATCGGTTCACCATCCAGCAGGTATTGCGAGCTGTCTTCCCACTCGCGATCCCAAGCATCCACATACTCACGAATGCTGTTGCGGACTGGTTCCAGAACAAATGTGTTCCGCTCCGAGTCAAAGTACAGTGAAGGCACTGTGAAGGTGTCCAGCTGCTCCAGTTGCGGTACTGTTGGGTACTCGGATTGGATGCTCGCCCCCACCGCTTTGCGTTCGACACCGGCCCACCAATCACCATTGGCCGTTTCCGGGGCAT
Organism: Caldilineaceae bacterium; assembly: GCA_963664185.2. GTDB lineage: Bacteria > Chloroflexota > Anaerolineae > Caldilineales > Caldilineaceae > Bin34. The sequence goes on from CAXXOQ010000027.1 coordinate 9,145, forward strand.
CTTCAGGGCGCCCCGTTGAACGTCATCCTTTGGAATGCCGACCTCAGATTGCGAAGCATCCAACACCCACCCGCGCCTTTCCAAATTCTCCATAAGGCTGGAGCGATCCATGACGGCCCTCTGCTCCGGCACATAAACGACATCCGCGGGGTCCAGGATCACCTGTTCCCGAAGGAACCCACTTCCCACCAGGGCCTCCAACTCTTCCATGACCGCAATCTGACTGTCGACGGAGCTGTCCAAGCCGAGGGCCGTGTTCAGTGTGTCCAACAATGGTGTGCCGATATTCCAGGAGTTCAAAGAGGGGGCTTTCCCTGTCATCGTCCAGGGCACGTTCCACTCCCCGAATCAGGACACAAGCAGGCTTCCCGTCAAAAGTCACAGGATAGAGTTGCGAGACGCCGTCATCCCCCAACACCGCCCTGCCGATGTCAATTTCCACATTGTCAGGTTCCCAACTGCGAAGGGCCATGCCAAGTTCTCCCGCGTGCGTAAAGGCGATTCCATGAGCAATCGGATCCTACCATAATGCCCGATTTCCAACACCTCGGCAGACGGCGGCCACAAGGGTCCACCATCCCTCGCAGGACATGGTGAATGGTTCAAGACTCAGGAAAGCCGCCCAGGCAAACAACAAACCCGGACGGCTTTCAACCACCTGCCATTCAAACGACATGGTCACTTGGGGGCGGCCGTCACTTGCAACTTGCCCGGCAGGTGGCCGCCGCCGCCCCACGCATCGTCGTCATCCTGACGGTGGGCTTTGTTGCCAATGGTCCAGCCCGCATTCGTCGGTTGGTTGTCCTCGCTGTAGTCCTGTGCGTTCAGCCAGACGTAGTGGTGATCGCCGGAAGCGGGAGCTGCTCCCGAAAGGACCAGATGATAGGTGGTGCTGGCATCGAGGCCGCACCCACTGCCTGAGCAGTTCCAAGTCACCTCGCCGTTGCTGGTGGGTGTCTTTGCCCCCAGGCTCTTGACCACAGTACCCGGCAGGCCTGCACTGTCGCTGGTGTAAATCTGTGCGGTCAACCCGGTGGGCGAACCGTGGGAGGCTCCCATCAAAACCGTAACCTGGTTCAGTGTGTAGCCGCTGGCATGAGCCCCCGTGGTGAAAGTGGTGGAATGCCGCACCATGGCCTTCATGAATTGTTCATGCACACGCCCAACCTGATAGCTGTAGAGGCCACCGTTCTTGGTCAGGTTGCCGACGGACACGACACTCCCCGACGTGAACGCTACGGACGTGGCCAACAAGGTTGAGCAGGTCGAATTAGAGTACGCCTTGTATGTGTACGTCGTCCCGGATGTCAAACCGGTAAGGTTCACCGCAGCGGTACTTTGGGCTGCCGAACAGGTTGTGTGTGGGCCTGTGTCAGACTTGTAATACCAGTTACCTTCGTAGTTCTCCAAGGTGATCGTGGCCGCGGTGGCCGCGATGTTGCTGACCGCCAACCTGATATGCAAAGGCCCGATGGTATTGGAGTTGAGCCAACCGCTCCAGCCGTGGGTATTGCCGCCGCGCACCCCGACCATGTAGGACTTGGCATTGTCAACATCGGGAATTTCAATCGTTGTCCAACCCTTGCCCGCGGGGTGGTTCGAGGCTGCCAGCGACCAGGATGCCCCGCCGTCGGAGCTGTAGGTCACGTGGTAGTGGGTGGCGTACCAGCCTGTCTGCCATGTGGCCGTCAGTTTCTTGTGGCTGCGGGTGAGGGTTACGGACTCGGGACGGTCGCCTTTCCGCGTCGAGTACGGAGCCGCGGCTGCCGACACGCGATACTCGCTTGCCCCAGCGGAGTTCTCGGCCCGGACGGATGCATGATAGGCATAGTTGTTGTCGAGATCGGTTACGGTCAAGCTGGTGCCCGACTGATTTTCGGATTTGATGTGCCACTCTGAGTTGCGGACCGTGCTGGCCCGCACGGTGTAACCGGATGCCCCGTCAACCGCAGGCCATGTAACCGTCATGGTGCCGTTGCCGCGGGACACAGTTACCAGAGTCGGACTGACCGGCGGCTCCGTTGGGGTTGGCGTTGGGGTCGATGGTGCCTGATACGGCCCTGCGGGTGCCGAGTTGACCCAACCACTCCAACCTGCGCTGTTCCCTGCACGCACCCCCACAATGTAGGTCTTGGTGTTGTCCACGCCGCCTATGTCAAGGGTGCTGCCTGTGTGTTCGGAAGCAGCCAAACTCCAACTCTGCCCCCCGTTGCCGGTATATGTGACATGGTACTTGGTCGCATCATTGATCGATGGCCAACTGACGGTCAGATTGCCATCGGTGCGGGTCACCGTCACTGAGGATACCGAGCCCGGCACCTGCGGCGTGTAGGGATTGCTGGCCTGTGAGTTCACCCATCCGCTCCACCCTTGGCTGTTGCCTGCGCGCACAGCAACAACATAGGTTTTGCTGTTGCTGCCACTGAATGTGATGCTGCTGTTGGGCCAGCTCGTGTGATTGTCAACAGGAGCATGCCAACTGCCGCCACTGTCGGTGCTGTAGGCGATGTGGTACTTGGTTGCCCCACTCACATCGTTCCAGGATGCAGTAACGGTTCCGTCGGACCGGGTGACGGTCACTGCCGTTGGCGATGCCGGGGGATTGGACTGAGCCGTTACCGGTATTGCCAGAGCCGCGACTGCCAGCAGTGCCAGCAGTATTGCGGTAACGACTTTCCGGGCCACTGGGCTCTGTTTCAAGTGATGGGTCATCGTAGCGTTCCTCCAGATGTTGAGTAACGCCCCGGCACCTTTTAACATGGCGGGATGGGGCCACTGGGGCGTGTGGGCTTTAGTGTGCCCTCGGGGATGCAAGCCCTTCCTTTTTGGATGCGCCCATTGTACAGTCAACCAAATACTAGTCAACCATCCACACCACAACCCGCAAGGGAGTTGCCCCACAACGACATCCAACCATGCGCTTGCGTTTTCGAATCTCAGCCCTCATCCTCACATGCCTCTGCACCTACGCAAGTGCATGCTGGCAAATTGCCAACCTCACCCGGGACATCGCCTTGGAGCCTGCGCACGCTCCAGTTGAAGGCGGGATTGCCGGCAAGTGCACACTTCCAAACACACCCCAGTCCACATGGGGCATCCCGTTCGAGCACCACACTTTCAGATCGCAGGGCGGAGATTTCCCAGCCTGGTATGTGGACGGTCCTTCCTCACGCTGGATCGTATTCGTACATGGCATCAATGGCACGATGGCGGATTCCCTGCCCCTGCTACCCCTGTGGCAAGAGTGGGGCCATCCCCTGCTTGCAATCTCCTACCGGAACGATGCCTGTTCACCCCGCAACGACGACGGTTACATATGGCATGGCTTGACCGAATGGCAGGACTTGGAAGGGGCTGTGGAATTTGCCTTGGCCCGGGGTGCAGAGGATGTTGTGCTGGTGGGGCACAGCATGGGCGGAAGCATTGTGGTCAGCTTCCTGTACGAGTCACCCCTGGCGAACAAGGTTCGGGGCGCAATCCTGGATTCGCCGATGCTGTCCCTGGAAGCCACGTTTGACATGTGGGCCCGCAACATGGGCATCCCGGCTTTCGTTGGCCGAGGCGGGAAAGTGCTGGCTCAGTGGCGTTTTGGCATTCCCTGGCCGCGCTTGAACTACCTGGATCGTGCACGGATGCTGCAGACGCCGATCCTGCTGTTCCACGGCGTGCAAGATGCCACAGTGCCGGTATCGACGAGTGATGCTCTGGCCGCGGCCCGTCCCGATCTGGTGGAGTACGAACGCTCGGACCTGGCAGGCCATCTAGGGCAGGTGGGCCTCAATCCCCAACACTACGAAACCCGGATGCGCAAGTTTTTGCTCTCACTGAATTGAGAGGCGGATGGAGCCGCCACCTGCCCCGCACTTTGCCCATCACGGCACGGACACGCTCACTTCCCATCGGTCATTCCGATCCCTTTGAAACCAGCACCAATCGTTATCGTCGCCGCCGGTAAAACTGTCAGCCAGGCTCGGCACCTGATCGGAGTTGTAGGCGTAGGCACTGAGTTCCACCTGCCAGGCTTGCAGGCCGGGCGTCTCTGTATCTTCCAACACTTCTGAACGCACTTCCATGATCTCACCGCGCAGGAATGAGATCAACTTACCCACTTCATAGGTGGCATCCGAGTAGGCATCATCCACCGCATCGGAATCAACCTCCACGACAGCCATGAGCCGTACAGTGCTCTTCCCGTAAGCGGTGAGGTCGGGTTCCTGCGACACTTCATCGGTCAAATCGAAACGAGTGGGATAGCCTTCGCCGTCGTACTCCACCCATAGGTAAAAAGCTTCGTTTTCCCGCTCTTCCCAACATGCGTTGGCCGTCGCCTCCATACATTCGTGCAGTGAGCCATTGAGCTCGACCTTGTCGCCATCAGCATAGGCTTCATAGGGAGAATGCAAAGTGGCAACAAGGTCGTCGGCGTCCGCATCTCCGCGGGGGTGATAATCTTCAGGGGGTGTACAGACCAGGACCCTTTCCTGCCCATTCCGATGCAGCATGATCTCCTTGGCTGTTGCCAGGCTGTCATCCGGCATGATGAATGGTTGGCGTTCCTCTTCCTGCGGACGAGGTTCGGTTTCCGATGTATTATTGTTCAGTGTCAACATGACAGTTGTCTCTCTGACAGATGGGGATGGGTAAGGTGGCTTCTGCTGCCCACAGGTCGTTGGGGGCAGCTTAAACGGTTGGCGCAAGAGCCCCTAGAGAAGTCCTGCCACCGGCAGGGTTCGTTCCGCGGTTTCCTGTTGTGGGGGAAGTACTGCCCCTTCCTCTTCCCGCATCTTGCGGCCGGTTGCTGCTTCCATGCGGGACAGCAACCGGGGTGCTTCGTAATCGGCGTCCCAGTTTTCCCTGGGCTCGTGCTCGGAGGGGTCCATGACCCAACTGGACAGCCAACGCCCGTCCGCACAGTACATCTTCAGGTGGTTTCTTTCATCAACACCGGCGTGTTGCACCCAGGGTTCGCCCAAGACCTCTTCCACGCGTGAGCCATCGGGGAACCGCCACTCACGAATGACATCCCCCTTTTGTTCGGGGCTGTTCGCTTCCCGGACCATACCTCCGGCCGGTTCCGTCAACAAGCCCAGGGCTTTCCTTATGGTGTCGGGATGCACGTCAGAGACAGCAGTTCCCCAGATGGTGTTCAAGGTGCGGGCCACATCCATACGCTCGTAGGCATAGCAGGTTTCCACAGTGTCGTCCAACAGGAGGGTTTCCGACCAGAACCACTTCCCGTCCGCGTACTTCTCGTCAACGCGTTGCAAGAAACCAACCGTGTTCCAGTCGTCTTCTGTCAACTCGAAGTTGGTGTCCGCCCCCTTGATCGGCGGCACGCTGTCCAACAGGCGCTCATACAGGTGCGAGTCCTTGTTGAACAGAGACTCGGGCGAACCCCCTGCATCTCCACCACTCCTTTCAGAGTTCAAGAAGTCCCACACCTCACCGCGCAAAGCCGCCCAGGGATGGCCGTCATCGTTGTCGATGATTACATGCAGGTGCGGATCCAGACGGTCTGCAACCCAGATCCCCAACCGGTCTACGGGCATGCCGTCCAGTCCGTCTTGCCCATCAGCGGAATCATCCATGCCATCGTCCAGCAAGTGCGTTCGGTACTGGACCAGGAAATCGGCGAACCCTTGGATTGGTTCGTCAAGCGGTTGGGCTTCCCCGTCAGCCTCCACAACAGCCATCACGTCTGCGTTCGATGTGAGCAACAGTTCCTGAAGGCTTTGCTTCGGGGGGGTCAAATGGACACCCCCGGCCCTGAAATCCACCACCAGTGTTGGCAAGGTTTGTGTGTCCACATCGTCAATGTGGGGAATCCTGGGGTTTGCCCAAGCAGAGCCGAGGACGGGCACCTCAGCCGTCCGGCCTTGGATCGGCCATACAATCTGCGAGAGGTCCACCCGGCTTTCGGCAACATCCCCGTCCCGCAGAGTCAGATCCTGACCGTCTTGAGCGTTGCCAGACAACTCCCACCCCCGGCTGAAAAAGACATCGAGCACCTCCTGCCGGTCCAGGACGACATCCAAGTGCGGCACATACACGGAGTTTTCAGGGTCTAGCAGCACCTGCTTCTGGACCTTTCCATCACCCAGCATGTCCAGGACATCTTCCACTGCCTCGGCGAGAGTGGATGCTTCATTCAGCACCGTTTCAGTGTTCAGCATGTCTTGCAGTGCCGTCCTGTAGGCCACAACGGCAAAAGTCCAAGACGGGGGCCCACCTTCCGAACGGTTGAGCGTAGCGTTTAGGCTTTGAACCAGAACGCAAATCGGCTCTCCGTCGGCAGAGACTGAGTAGATTTGCTCACTCTCGTCTTTGCCCGGAATGGCGTCTCCGAGATTGATTCCTGTGTTTGAAGCCAGTGTCTGCAGAGCCATGTTGGGTTCCTTGTTTGCGCAAGTGTATCCGGGAAACAGCGGTTGGGTATTGTACCTAAACCGTCTTTTCGGGCAACCCCTCCGGATCTGCCCTGTAGGATGCCAGACAAACCTAAGCCTGCTGGAGTTCAAATGTTCGAATCAGGCAGACCACCTGGGACAATGGAACCTCAACGTCCCGCTATACGAAACCTTTTGCTGTCGCTGAACTGAACGAACTGGTGGGGCATTCACTCTGGCGAGGGCGACGGGACTCGAACCCGTGACCTCCGGCGTGACAGGCCGGTATGCTAACCGCTGCACCACGCCCCCGCAAGAAACGCATCATACCAGGGGCAAAGCGCAAGCCTGAAAAAACGCCGTGCCCATGTGCAGCATTGAGTGAGGGAGCAGCCGACAGAACATCCACAGTGCGCCCGAACAGGCCCACGTCCACCATCATTCACGGGACCAGGATGGTAGAGTATCCCCACCTTGGATACAGGTTTGACACACGAATCCCCGCGCTGTTTCAATTGCAATGCCACGTTCGAACAACATGGCCACACCTGTTCAAACCATGCCCAAACGCTGGCTTCTGCGTTTGTTGATCGCGGCATTGTTGTCCATCCTGTGGTGGACGGACCCCTTGTCCATTCTGATGAACATGATCGAGACGCTGGGCGACCCCTTGATGATTCCCATGTTCTAGACAGGTGTTCTCAATATGACCTTATCACTCCCGCAGGCCCGCGAGTCCATCCACCTGCTTGACGACCGCAACCCTTCGGTGCCTGCCGGCCAGCCCGTCTACACTGCGTGTGGCTTGGTTGTACCGCACCTGGAACCCGACAGCGTGCACCCCCTCGCATTCGAAACCACCCGCATCCAGGCCGCGGCCACATGCCCTGAATGTACCGGACAGCGCACCTATACATGGTTCCGGGTGGTGGCCACCAATTCCGTCGACATCCAAGGCGAGGCTGCACGCACAATGGAAGAAGCATGGCACTCGTTCTTCAACGGAGTGGAATGTTCCGTCGCGTATGTCATTGTTCAAGCCACCACACGTCGCGCCGCCGCCGAGGCCCGTCCGCGCATCCCATTCCTGGGTTTTTGGTACCCATTGGGCCCGCGGTTGCAGAGCCTCCTCCTGGGACGCATCGGCCTGGGGCGCTGGAAGTTGCTGAGGTGAGGATGGGCCCCATGACCTGGTATGTTGTCATTCTCCTGATCGCAGTCGCGGCCTGGGCTGTGTGGACCGTGCTCTCGCAGATCCTGCTTTCCCGAAAACGCAACAGGTTTCAAGCTGCCGGCATGGATGTGGAACTGTCCGGCCGCCTCGCCAAACACATATCGCTAGGGGATATGGACGCTGTCCTGGCGCATTGGCGAAACCCGGACACGGTGACGCAATGGGTGGAGAACGGCCGGTTCAAATGGATGGATGATCACAACGGGCTTTTCTTGCGCAAGTTGACAGAGAATGAAAAGCGGAAATTGGTCGAACGGCATCGACACTGAGACTGGCGGTGGTGAAGTAGCTTGACCCAATCTCAAAGTTGGGACCGGTTTGCGGCTCGATCCAGGATTGACTTGAATTCGGCATCCGACAGTGGCTCTTCGAAATCGGAGTTGTCGTCAGGCTGCTCCTGTTTGAGGTTGGCCAGGCCGCGTAGCCCCCAAGTAGAGGGTTGGGGATTCACCATGTGCCTTCCGGTACTCAAATCGTAGTAGGCGAGGTTTCCGGCCGCCGCCACCAGGCGGTCCAAGTCGTCTCCCTGGACAGGGTTGGATTCCCTGTTGACCACAGACACATACCGTGTTGGCTGTGTGGGCTCGAACACCACCTCGCCGTGTTTCCATGTGGCGTGGGCCACCGCCGCCGCCATTAAACCCGGCATTCCGTCCGCCGACACGAAAGCTGTAAATCGACAGTCTTCAAGGTCGCAGTCGTCCGCCAGGCAGTCCACCCAACGCTCCAGTACAACAGCGGCATCCTGTTGACCTGTGTATGCGGTTGTCAAATCGGACACGATGGGGTTTTGCCGCTCAATGGGGGTGTTCCCCATACCGTATGCCTCAAGGAGCTTGCGGCTAGGGTGCATCCTGCAAGTCAACACTGGTTCATGTTGAACTGTAGCCAACCAATGTGTATCACTCCAGTTGAGATTGTCGCTGTAGCGGACGACAAGCTGGTCTTCCTCCATGTACGCCTCCCGCTGCCTGCCGCAACCCGTGCAGTACTGATGCGCGCTGCTCTCCACCTGTAATATGGGCGGCAGGCTTTGCATGCCCCTCTCCACGGGTATCGGTGAGCGCCAGTGGTGTGGACCGCCGGTGTGATCGCAAAGGCCGTTTTCCCCCTCCGGGTCGGGCTCGATGGCTTCTTGTGTTCCGCTTGGAATGTCCAGGGGCACTCCTTGCCGAACGCCCCCTTGACCACCAATTGAACGACATCAGGGTACCGACTGACATCCGTGACGGTTTCACGCTGGCGGCTGTCAACGTGGATGGTTGCAACCTCGGCTCCTTCAATGATCTCCCCACACATGACTTCACCGCGCAAGGTCGCTTCCAAAACCTCCTCGTTGTGGTTGATTTCGGGAATCCTCAACCACTGTTCAAACACCCGGTCCCCTATGCGCGCCACCACGCTGCGGGCATTCAAAATCCCCTTGTAGTGGGGTGTAGATGGCGGGGTTCTCAAATTGGAACCGATCCTGTTCCCCTCGCACATGGACGGAGATGGCCAACACGGGTACGGAATGTGCAATCGAAGCCATGGGGCTACCCTCTCTTTTCCAACAGGCAATCGCGGGGGAACATCCACTGCGCAACGGCCGCATGGCATGTGGATGGGCGGGGGCTTCACAATGCCTTGCGGACATCACTCAGGGATTTGGGTTGCCAGCTACGGTCGCGTTCCACAGCCATGGCGAAGGGGTGGGACAAGCGGGCCAGGTGGTTCAAGTCGAAGTATCCCAACTCGGCAAACCCGCCATCCGACAATCCGAAGCACTCGCCCGTCTCCTTGTCCATCTCAATCACGTACCACGTAAAGTTGCTGTAGGGAGTGAACAGCTTGACATGGCACACCTTCTCGGTTTCATCCAGCACTTCGGTTTCCATGATGCCGGGGATCTTTGCCATCTCCGCCTTGGTCATCAAGGCATGGCCCCGCCGTCCCCGGAAAGGGTCGGACCATTCTCCCTGCCCGGATTCCAGCAACTGGGGTTGCTGTTCTGAGCGTTGCGGCTGTTGGAACAAAGGTTGCAGCATGGGATCCGGCCTCTTTCCGTGTGGACATGACATCCATCTGAAGGAAACCGGATCTTATCACACTGGACTTTTTGCTCAATCCAGTACCGCCGACATGGTGGCATACATGATCAACTCGGGGCCCGAACTGATCTCGTGGCAGGCGACACGGGTACCGATGGGTTCGTTGGTACAGGCCCGGACCGTGACCGTGTAGGTACCGGGGTCCGCCACCTCGTTGCGACTCTGCATGAAGTTCAACACGGAAGTCTGACTTGACAGGTTCGAACCACTCTTCTGGATGCAGGCCGGCGACTTCCCGCCGGACACGGCACCTTCATAGATGTTCTGCCAGAACCCCTGTATGTTGGCCTCCGACTGTGCCTTGAAGATCGTCTTGACCGCAATGGTTTTGATGTTGAGGGTCTGCTGCACCGGAGCCGACCACTTGCGACACACTATCTTGCGTCCTGCCGTAGGCGGCCGTACCTGGATGCCCACGGCATCCTTGCCCCCGTGCTCCAACAACACCGGACGTGCAGGCACTGACCAACCTTTCACCCAGGGTTCCAGGACAATCCATGTCCCGTTCAAGCCACAGGTGTAGCCTCCCCCCAAAATCCGGCTGGCTGTCTGGGGTGAGATCCAACTCCCGGTGCGACTGAGGGGATCCGGCACAAACTGGGCGCCGCCACTGTCACAGCTCTTCCCCGCCCCATGGTCGATGGGCGTTACGGTCGGCACCGTTGTCAGGATTTTGGGTGTGGGCGTAGGCTTGGGCTTGGGTTTCGTGGGGTTGGACGGATTGGACGGATTGGATGGCCCTGACGGACTCTTGCCCTTGTTTTTGCACTTGGGATCGCAATCACACCCGTCGGTGCAACGGTACCGGCAAACGGGAGCATCCCACCAACTCCATTTCCCCGGTGAACAGCATTCGCCGGGGTGGACAGGCCTGTTCCCCCTCTTGCACCCTTTTTTGCCGCGGCACTCATTGCCGTACTTCGGGTTCTTGGCCGGATTGCAAACGGCTGCCTGGGACTCCGTTGGGGGCACTGAAAACAGGATGCCTCCGGCCACCAACAGTACCATCAGAGCCAGATATGCGTGTCGTAGTTTCATGGTTTCAAGCCCCCGGCGAAGTCGTCACCCCAACATAGCATCTGCCCATCCCCAAGTCGTGTACCGCACATGTGTGCGGCCCCGGCACTCACGTCCGAAAACAACCATCCGCTCGGTACCGCGGACTGGTCGAAGTCGTTGGACCCCCAGCACTGCAATCCGCCGTCCGCCAGCAATCCGCAGACATGCCAGTTTCCGGATTCAACGGCATGGAACCGGCCGGCCGGCACGGCACCCAGCCCATGGCTGGCATCTCCCCAACAGGCGATGGTCCCGTCCATGCGCAGCCCGCAGGAATGATTGGCCCCTAAAGCGACTTGGGTGAAGGTACCCGTTGGTGGCTCGCTCTTGCCGTAAGCGGCATCCCCCCAACAGACCACAGCATTGTTCTCGGTCCTGACCGCGCAGGTATGGGTCGTGCCTGCGTCCACATCAAGGAAACTGCCGGATGGAGCTGGATACTGATTGTAGAGATCGTTGCCCCAACATGTCAAGGTGCCGTTGCCCCGGACACCGCACGCATGCCACCCGCCGGACACCACATCCACATAGGTTCCATAGGGCACATCCGAGGTCTGTCCGTTCTCGTCGTCCCCCCAGCACACAATGTTGCGTGCGTCGGTCAGCGCACAGGTATGCTCAATGCCTGCACTGACGGCCATGTAAACTCCGCTGGCGGGCGGACTGGCTTGCCCTGAATCATTCAAGCCCCAACACTGCAATCTTCCATCGTCCGCCAAAACCACACAGGTGTGGTCGGCACCCGCCGTGAAATCCAAGGGGGCCTGCGGCATGCCGGGATCCACATGCGGCGTGAAGGATGTGGACGCGCTTGGTACTGCCGCCACACTGCGGGTAGGTGCGGGCGGCACAGCGTCAACCACCATTTCAGCGCAGTTGAAGGGCGTGCTGTCCGGTACCGTTACCAGATCGTTGCGCACCCAGGCACTTACCCCCGCCCCTGTTCCGGACACCACCTGGAACCACACGCCATCCGCAGTACACCCCCGCAACTCCAAGGGTGTGTTCTCAACCTCCTGGCCCACGATTTCATACATGGTGCCAGGCCCCGCCCGCAGGTTGATGCGGGCCCTGTTGACAAACCCCATGACCGGCACAGGCGTGGCGGTGGGCACCACTTTCGTCGGAATGGGCACCACCGGTTGTCGCACCGGCATGGGCGTCGCGGTGGGCATGGGCGTGGCGGTAATGTACGCCACAGCCTTTTCCGATTGCCTCCTGTTGAGCTGTGCGGACTGCCAAAGCAGCACTCCCCCCCACACGCATACGGCCAGGAGGATCAGCAACAGGGTGGTGGTGGTGGAAAACTTCATACCCAAGGCCCCGCCTCAACATGGACTTGCATCATCAAGACCATGATAGAAGACGGGGCCTGCACACAGTACCGCTACAACGAATCCTGAACCCAGTCCAGCCTGTCTAGGGGGCCTGGGGGTTTGCTTCAGGGTCCACCACGGAAGCCCTGATCAACTGGATGTAAATCTGCTCGTCCTCGTCGGCTTCCTTCACCCCGACGAGAGGCTCGCCGGGCTCTTGAAGCGTTACATTGTCAGGATGATCAAACAAGACCCGTATTTCATGATCGTAGATGCCTGCCGTGTCCGGCTTCCATGTGCGGTCATGCCAAACGGAGGGCTTGTTGCCCTCCTCCATGCCCAGGCAAAAGGGGCCAGGGTTTGCAGGTTCGGCGCCTGGGTGTGTGGTCTCGTCAATACTTCCGTAAAAAGCTACGATGTTGTTGCCCTGTGCGCCGACTGCGGGGGTCAGGGGGTGGATCGCATCGGCCGGGGGAAGTTTCCGGTCATACGCACTGCACGTATATTCACAGTAGTAGGTTTTGTTTCCATCACCGTCAACTTCGCTGCCTTCAGACCAGTTGTACTTCAACGTGAAAAACTCAACATTCTCAATGTCATTCCAAAACGTCTGTGCTTCCAAACACGCATGCTGGTCAATGCAAATGCGCGAGTTCCGATCCTCGTCGAAGTCAAACTTGGGCGAGGGGTCGTATTGGAGGAACGCCCACGGATTTTTTCCATTGGCCATCGTCTCGCATGCCACTGCTTGAGGCGGCACCGAACAGGGAGAGGGCAAACCCTTTCTCTCGAAACGCCACTCTTTCAAATCGTTGGCGGAAAACCCAACATAGCTTGAGTCGAGGGGGTCGTAAAACACGTCCTGCAAATTAGTCTCGGAAATGGACATCAGATCCTCTTCACCATCGGAGCCGCCACTCCCACAGGTAGCGCTACCGCTGGTGGTGATCAAGGTGTAGTTGCCGCTACTTCCCTCCTCCCGGGTCGGCACGGGATCGTCGCCGTCCCCCAACTCTGGGATGCCCGGACCTGCCCCCGGCAGAAAGACTGGCATTTTGTTGTTGAGTTGCGATGCCATGTTGTCCGGATCGGTCAGGAGATTCACCAAATTCCTGGCTCTTTCGCAGCCAGGGTCCGCATAGCGAGGATCGAAAACCCCATGCTCATCGCAGTTTTGCAAGTACCATTCCGTGGTTTGCCTGTAAACCTGCACCGACTCGAGGAGCCCTGGAGCCAAGACAAACTCGTACCCTTTGTGTTCATGGGGTACCAGGACAAGGGATCCCAGCCCCACCATGGACAGAAGGGTGAAAAGGGACATGGCCTGTATGGACTTCAGGAACTCCAGGGACACGTTGGGATTGCCCAGCCGCCCCAACAGGAAGTTCAAAAACGGAGTTGCTGAAGAGTCTGACCTGGGGGCATCCTCTTTGGCCACCCATACCCCGGAAATTCCGGACAGGGCCAATTCCTGCAGGATTGCGTTCAGCAACACTTCCGGGGTGACACCGAATTCCGCGGCCAGGATTCGCATCCCATCCATTTGGGAACCCCACACCGACAACCACTTTTGCGGGTCCGCCAGAGCATCCTGCCGCGCCAGTGCGCCCGTGGCTTGGGCAACAACGTCCCCGGATATGTTGTCCAGGAAAACCGAAAGGCCCGGTTGTGGCTTGTAGTCCAACAAGGCTTGTTGGTATTTTTCATTGGCCGCCCGCATCAACAACGCCTTATCTGCGGGGGACAGGTGCTCCATGCCCGGAATCACCACATGGAGCATGTGGTGGTAGACAGCCAAGGACGGGTCGGACGAATGCATCAGGTAGTTGACCATTGTGCCTGTCGTCAGGGCTTGCCCGTTGTCCTGGAGCAGCAAGTCAAACTTGCCATTTTGGATTTGTTCCGCCACCCAGGCGTCGATGGCGTCCGGATCCGTCCAGTCAATGCCCAGTTCCTCGAACGCCCTTTGAGCATCCGCCAGCAAGTCCTGGTAGATGAAGGCCAAATCCTCATCCCACGCCATGCTCAGTCCCTGCTGGTCCGCCATGAGCTGCAACTGCACTTGCCGCTCGTAAGGATTCATCGAACTCAGCGATTTCGGATCGAACTCGAATTGGCCAAGCGCGGCAAGCTTAAAGGCATCGGCATGTTGCGGCAAAACACCCCAGCCGGGATGTGCAAAATTGGCCTGTACCAGGTAATCGGCCGCGGAACCGTCCCTCCAGGCATCGATAACCTCTTTGAGATTCTCGCTGCCGTTTGCTTGAATGGAGGCGAAAAGGCCTTTCTCTTCCGCAAAATCCATCAAATCCTGGATGGCGTCCAGGCGCATCTGCAGGGCCGCCTGGACATCGCCTTGGTGCACATAGGACCCGGTGTACGGTTCCATGTACACCTTGCCATCCAACCCCCTGTAGAAGGTTGGCAGATTGTTGCCATTCCCCGAAGCGGCCAGGATATCCATCAAGTCCGCAATTTCGGTCTTCAGGTGGGTGACAAAGTACTCTGTCATCCCAGCACCGGAATGACCCCAACCGTGCAGTTCCAGGAACGCATTTGAGTTGCCTGTCAGAAAGTCGTACAAACCGTCCTGTTGTGCAATGCCTGCACTCTCAATCTGTTTCTGGTAAATGGCTGTCCCGACCTGCGATGGTGCAATCTGCCCGAACTGCAGGGGCTGCAAGTCACTAAGGCTGTACTCCCCCATGTCCAATCCGAGACCGGCCAACACATCCCACAGGCCGGCATCGATCTGTCCTGCGTCCACGGCCGATGCCAAACGATGGGCTTCGGCATAGAGCCCTTTGTCAACAAGGTCTGTCACGGCCTGAGTGACGGCCCCTTGGTAACGACTCCCATCAACGAGGAGGAAATCCAAGTTTTGGTCCTCCAGAAGCACTTCGGTTCCGGCATCCCCTCCCCCCCTTATGGTCAAGGAGCTGCCAAACTGGTAGGTTTGCTGGGCTTCCTTGAATTCTTGGCTGCCCGCATCCACCAACTCCTGTCTCTGTTGAGCCACGCCCAGCTGCCTGTCTGAGGGTTCCGGGGCATTGGGATCAAGGTTGGACACCCATTGCTCTTCAATGCCGTTCGCCCGCTTCCAGGCCTGGATGGTCGCCAATTCCGCTTGCTGTTCGGGGGTGCCGCCCTGCGACACCAAAAACATCAGATCCGCCTCTCGCTGCAACTGGTAGTTCACATAGTCGAATCGTGCCAATTCGTCGGCGTTTTCCTGCAGGAGCTGCTTGCCTTCGGGTGTGTTTGCGTAACGATCCCTGAAGGAGCCGACAACACCCTCACCTGCCACCTTTTGGTCGTGCGTGTACCCCGCAGCCACTTTCGATTCTTCCAGTCTGGCCGCAGTCAACCTGCCACTTGTGGCAGCCAGATTTTCAGCGTTTCCTTCCTGCATCCCTGTGAGGTACGTGGTTTCCCGTATGACAAACGCACGGTTGCTGACCAGAACAGGGTTTTCAAGAAGCTCATTGGTCTCATTCGAGGGTGTCACCCCACTTTCCTGGAAGGCTCCCTTCAGCCATCTCAAGGCATCCCTTTGAGCTTCGACCGTGCTGTTGTCATCCGCCAGAACGGCATAGGCCGACAGTGCTTCCTCGCGCACATGCATCAAGCCGATGTTGTCAATGTCAGCATGCAGGGCTATGGATTGCTCAAGTTGCACCTTGCGGGTCACCTGCAGGCCCATGGAGTCCACCAAGGAGGCCGTGTTCGCATCCATGCCGTCCGCAAACCGGGGGCTCAACATGCCCTGCACCTGCGTGCCCAACACTTCCGAACTCATCTCCTCGGCGCGTTCCAGGGCGGGGATGATGACTTCATTCAGCGTGTCATCATTAACGGACACGCTGCGAAATCCAGCGTCATCCATCTGTTTGTCCGTCAGGCCATACAGCGACATGGTCGTGTCGCGGGCTACGTTGTCTGGAAGTAGGCGTGCGATGGCATCCATCAAGACTTTGGCTTCTCCCTCATCCTTCGGATCAGGCAGGTCTTGATACTGCTCCACGAGTTTCCTGATCTGACCAACCTGATCCCCACCCGTTACCTTGTGAACGGCGGCCAGGGATTCATTGCTGGCCACAAGGCCAGGCGTAGTGACTCCCTGTATGGGGTTGCCGTGAATGTCCGTTTGCGGCAGATTGCCTTGTGTGTTCATAACACCTCCGTGCGCTTCGCCGTTATCCCGTCGTGCAACGCCTGCATCAGGGATTGCCTGTAAATCTGCGCCAGCATGCCGGGCTGTCCATCCTCAATGGCACTGTTGAGCGTTTGAGGATCGTGCAGGACAAACGGTATCGGAAAGCCCAACGCCACGCAAAACCATGCCGTGCAGAACCACGACAACCTACGCTGTCCCACATCATACACCTGCGCTTGGCAACCGGTCCGCAGGATCTGGGCCAAGCGCGCGGGCACATCCACAGTGAGGGGATGTGTTGGATCCCGCATCCAAGCCTGCATGGGTTCCAGCCATGCCCCCACACGCGCCATCAGGATGCCGGAAGCGTCATTGTACGCTTCGGTAAAACGTCCTACCGGGAACACCTGGTCCTCTCCATTGATGGACCGAACTGGGGGCTCCGTCAGCATTTCGGCATGCAGACGGCACAGCATTTCGGGCGTGGGTTGTTGCGGTGGGTTGCAGATCCTGGGAATCAGAGCAATGAGACGTTCCATCCCGCGGGTTTCAATGTACCAACCCAAAGGGTGTGAACCTTGGGTACGACCTGTTTCCAGGAATGCCAGCAAATCATGATAGGCGATGGGGGTGCCAGCCCACACCATGCACTCCGCTGTCAGGCGATGCCGGGAATTGCGGAAATACGTCTCCCGTTGCAGGTCGTTGAGCCAAGTCTCGGAATGCCAGGCCTGAAGTGCATGTGCCAGTTCAGGATCTTGCGGCTGCACCCCTGCCCCGACAGTACCGTCGGGAACGCCGGTTTGCACCTGGGACGGCTGCGCCTGCTGGAAGGCAGGTACAGCCACAACCCCATTGGGAACGGGAGGCGGGGGAAGGATTTGGGGTTGTGACATGGTTTACGCCTTGAGGTTGAGGTCAACGATACGCTCCATCAGGAAGTACCCAAAAATCATAAAACCGGCCAAAGCAATGCCAACCATCATGATGCCCGGGTTTTGGTACGATTCGTTGAACGACGGATTGAACTGTATCATACCGAAAATGATGGCTGACAAAATCACCAGCAGGAACATCAAAATCGATCTTCCCCGACTGCCTTGAACCAACAGTTCCACCCGGCTGTCTTGCAACTCCATCATGTGGCGGGAGGCATCCCGCAGGCTGTCCAAGTAGTCGGAACCCCCAGTCTGCTCCGTGCGCTGCAACAGGTACAAGGTCGTCACCAAGGGGCGACTGAAGTGCTGTGCCTGCCGAATGGCAGTGCCCAGAAACTCCGGCCCGTTCTGCTGATACTTCGTCAGCAGTTGCCGAAAATACCGATCCACAGCCTGGTCGCTGTCGGGGGATGCACACTGATTGAGGGCTTCAAGGAAGTTTCCGCTGGTTGCCAGGTTGCTGCTGACCTGTGTGAGAAACATCGGCAACTGGGTCTCAAGCTGACGGATGTAGGCATTCCAACGAGCCGACAGAAACCTCTGGGACACCACAAGACCTATGAATGACAGCAAAACGGTCAGGTGGGTGAGCACCCCCAGCACTGTGCAAATCATCGATATGACCAGCATGACCACGACATGAATATGCCAAGGCCGCGCCCAAGCCGCCTTGATGTTCATGGACTGCATGACCAAGTCGTGCGGGCGGAACGTGCGATCCTCTTCTTCCTCGCTAAGGGCGCGGGTGGCCACAAAGGACGCCAAGGCATCCTGACTGGTGGTCTTGGCCCTCACCTTGCGACGCGCCATCAACGTGGCCATCCACCCGCTCATGAACCATGCGGCCAGGCCAGCCGCAATACTGGCAACCACCATCAGGACATTCATAAGCCAACCGCTGTTGGCGACGCTCCACGCAAGAAAAGGGTCCAGCATGTCGTTCCACCGGTGTTTTCAATCAAGGGGCAGTCATTCTACGATCCCTCTCCCCTTGTGTCAATCGGGAGAGGATGCGTCCGCCCAGACTTGTCAACAAAACGCAAACATTATATCAGGCTTGGTTGGACTACACTACTTCATGCAAGCCACACAGAGACGCCCATGCCACGCAGACAGACTCACCGGATCACTGGAAACAGAAAGCCGGAGATGTCTCTCCGCAAGCGTGACAAGCAGAGGGTTGTAGCCTGCTCTTGAACATACCTACAGGGAGGGTGCCGTGATGAAGAAACTGCTGCTGCTGACGGCATTTGCGCTGCTTGCTGCTTGCCAGGCCACCATTCAGCATGGCGGCAGTGATGCGCAGGCCACACAAACGTCCACTCCGGTGGACACCATCACTCAGGTTTCAGAGCTGCCGGTTCCCATGCCGACGCAGCACGCACACCTGATGGACTTCGACCCCATGCCCGTGTGGGAGTTCTACGACGAGTTTCGAATCAATCCGGCTGCGGCCTATGTCAAGTACCACGGCAAGCTCGTGATGTTGGCCTATGCCCGCATTCCCGCCGCAGACAAGGATGGCTACTTCCAATATGATTCCGTTGCGCCCATCACCGCACTGCAGGCAGAAGGGGGCATGGATCAGGATTCCCTGATGGACACCGACCCCGTTTTGGGCCGCGACTTCCAGATTGCCTGTCCCCACATTGCACTGGACAGGTCCGACATGTACAGCAACAAGAACCGGGGAGGCACCCCCTTCTACCTGTGGGACAACGACATCCCCTACAATCCGCCGTACAGGCCTGACCATGTTCTCCGAATGGTGAAGGCTGCACGTGGTGATTCCTATGACCGATACACCATCCGGGATTGGAACAACACAGTGTATGCACTTCAAGGCAGGGTGTTGGGGTTCCACCCCATCGAGGGCCGCCGTTCGACAGCGGACGGCAAGACCATCAAGGGTCGCTACGTCATCGTAGAGCTTGACGAGTGTGCCCTGTACATCATGGAAGGCCTGACATCCCTTGAGCTGGATGCATGGTTCAACGCCTACGGGGCCACCTTGCCGCCCGGCACAGCCAGTTTCCGACCGAGCACGGCCGAGGATCTTCTGTACGGGCTGCTGCCCGCCGTCCCCGTGGAACCGAAAGCACTGGCTTACCACGACCCGGACCGCAACTCTCGTTTCAGTAGTAATATTGAATATCGCGATGGCGGTCCCATTGTCGGAAAGGCACACAACCAAGGTGAAACCTGGCTGATGATGGCAGACTCGAAGTCCACCCCTCTTTGGGGTCCGCTGACCGACTTTGAGCTGAACCCGCAGGCACCACCGCTGCCGACAGTGGACGCTGATTGGTGGGATAACCCTCGCAACAGCCTGGATTACCTGGATGCCGTTCGGGCCTGCCGTTTGGGTCTTCGGACAGAGCAGTGCCCCAAGCAAGACTAAGCCCACCGTCCCGTCCGCAGTGCAGGTCCGCAACCGGATCCACCGCACTGCGGACGGGTTTTTCGTTTAAGCAAACCTGACAGAGACACAGGTACCGGTCCTCCATCCCAACGAACGGAGATGGGGCCGGATGGGGGGATGCCCCGCTAGTTGCCGAGACCGATGCCCGCCATGAATGGAATGCGCGACCTCGTAGCAAGGGGTTGTGCACGTGCTCAAGCAACCGGCCTGCATCCTGTGGGGGCTGCCCCCATTGCGGTATACTGCCTTGACCGTCACAGTGCCTGCCGAAACCGGTGAGCCCCCATGTTGCTGCCCCCAACCGAACATTTGAACCGGCCACCCGTTGCCGGACCCGAGACGGGGCCGGAGAAGCCCTTGTCGCTGCCCCGGGAAGCTTCCGTTTTCCGCCGCATGGCGGGGTGGGTGCGTTCGGGCATGGAAGTGTTGGAGCAAGTGGACCCTGCGACAGTGAATGCGACTTTGGCTCTGGCGTCATTGGTCAGGGAGGGGGACACCCTGCACCAAGCAGCCAATGCGGGGGCGAAAGGCAAACCTTTGTCCTTGGATGGGGGTGTGGGCAGCCTGGGGCAGCGCATACGGTCCTGGTTGAGCCGTGTGCGGTCATGGGTACAAAAGCACCTGCCGCCGCCCCGCCATGACAAGTACCTGCAAGCCTTGGACGACTTGCGGACTGAAATGCGAACTGAAATGGCCAAGCTGGAAACAAGAATGGCCAAGTTGGAGGTGGGACAAGCCAGGCTGGAAGCGAGCCAGGTCAGGCTGGAGACGAGCCAAGCCAAACTGGAGACGAGCCAGGCCAAACTAGAAACGAGCCAAACCAAACTGGAGGACCAAACCCAGCGACTGTGGGGGGAAACCACAGATCACAGAGGTATCCGCTACGAGAAAGGAGCGGCCCGCGCCATTAGCAGCTGGTTGCGCGACTACGCCCGTCACCGGGGTTGGAATCTGGAACTCAAACTGCTGTGGTCGGACCGCGTTGGGAGCATCGACTTCTTCAGTTGGGATTCGGTACAAGATGAACACAACCTCCCGGACAGCAAGGCCGTGCAGTTGAGCGACTTCCTCATTCAAGCCGTGTGGTCACGCAAGGATGGACCCGCGGATTCCATCGAGATGTTGCTGGTGGGCGAAGTCTCGACGGAAATGAACGAGTACCGGCAAACCAAGGTGAGCGATGCCTACTTTGCCCTCACCCAACAACCCGGGCGCCCATACACTGTGCTTCCCATGCAGTTCGGCGTCCATTTCAGCGAACAAAACGAGGTCGCCATCCCCCATCTCGTGCGCATGCAGGTCACGGAGGACGATCTGCGAAACCGGGGTTCGATCAACCATGCGTTGGTGTCCCCGCCGGACATGTTGCACCCTTCGCTTGATGAGCTGTTGGCGCGCGGTTTGGAACTTGGGTAAGTGGATGCCACGTCTGGCATTCACTCATTCGTTTGGCACTCGGTAGGGTTCTGGACACAGTTCACGGTCCGTACAAAGCTATTGCGGACCGGCCCCGCCAGAATCGTCAGGAAGACCACGGCCAGTACACCGGCCACCACAGTCCACAAGATCTTTTCCAGCTGTACATGCTGCCGCAGGCGGTCCCACTGGCGGCCGACCTGACGTTCCACTTCCGGTCGCACATGCTTGAACATGCGAACCGTGCGACCCGGAACTGCCCGCAGGTGTCTTTCCAAGACTTTCAGATAGGGTTTGGCCTCGTTCAACAGGCGTTCAACATCCACAAGCCATCTGTCGCAGTGCGAGGAATCGGCGGTCATTCAGAGGCATGCCCAGTGGCTGCCTCAGCCAGCGACCAACTCCACTGTACCATAGGATGCTGGGCCTTGCCCGGCGTGTGGCGCACCGGCTGGATCCGCCAAGTCGGCGACAGGCGGATTTGCAACTTGCTATGATACTGGCACACAAAGGCCAATACGCTTTCCATCGCCGCTTGCGCAACCGTTCCATGTGGGTTGGCTGGGTCCATGCAACAAGGAAGTTTCGCCATGTCTTTGACATCAAGGCCAACCCAGCCAACCCAACAGCCCATGGCGACCGCACCCGACGAATCCGACCTCTACCAGGTATCGCTGGAATTTGACGAATCCCACCCGGAAGGCAATCGTTACAGCATCAACCATGCTGGCGGCTGGTTGCAGGGGCATGCCATTCGCAGGGCTGACGGCTGGTATTACGACAACTTCTTCCGCCCTACGCAAGAAGACATGGAAGAGTGGCTGTCCACCTTGGCCTGGGCTGCCCGTCCGGCCAAGCGTCATCCGGCTTGATCCACCTCTTCGCCCACAGACATGGCGCGCCCTCAAGTGGTACCATAGGAGGGTCAGAAACATTCAAGCTCAGTTCCAGTTCAGATGTCCCAAAACCCATCGGGCATTCACTGCTCATTCTGTGGCAATGAATGCTTGGATGCCAAACTCAGGGTGGATGCCGTCCACACTCCCACGGCGTCCATCTGCCTTGCCTGCATCCGCTTCTATGCCGAACAAACGGAGAAATCCCGCCCGCCGCCGGTGTGGCCGCGCCCCCTGACCCTGCCTTCGTCTTCCGGCAAGGCAACGAAGCGACTGCAAACCATTGATCTGCCTTCACCCCGAAAGATCGTCGAGCACCTGGACCGCTTTGTCATGGGGCAGGATGAGGCGAAGCGCGTGTTGGCGTCCAGTGTGTACGATCACTACTTGAGGGTGAACACGCAAATCAAAAACGGCAAGCGGTCCGACCAACCGGTCCCCCGCAAACGGAACGTCCTCATGCTGGGCCCCAGCGGCTGTGGGAAAACATTCCTGATCAAAACCGTAGCCGAACTGCTGAAGGTTCCTTTTTGCGAGTACGACGCTTCTCAGCTTACGCCCACCGGATGGTACGGGGACGACGCGGAGACCATCTTGACGCGCCTGTTCGAGGCGTCGGGACAGGACCGGACCCGATCCGAGTACGGCATTGTCTTTCTTGACGAGATCGACAAGATTGGGGCTGGTCAAAGGGAAGGCCGGGTACTTCCGTTCGGCATCCAACACAGCCTGCTCAAGATGGTGGAGGGGGGCATGTTCAACATGTCCTCGATGTCAAACCAGCAGAACAACAAATCCCCAAGCAACCAGTTGGACTCCACCCACATACTGTTTGTGGGCGGTGGTGTCTTTGCCACACTGCCCGGCATTGTGAGCAAGCGTTTGGGAGATCACACCCTCGGCTTTGACACAGGCATGGCCGACAGGGTATTGCCATCATCCATGCCCTTGCACGACCGCCATTCCGCCGACCACTTGGAACGGCTGGAAACCGAAAACCGAAAGCAAACCGAACTGAACAGGGCCGCCACCACCCAAGATTTCGTGAAGCTGGGATTCCTGACGGAATTCTCAGGTCGCTTCCCCCGTCAGGGTTGCGCTGCAAGGTTTGGATCGGAGCATCCTGCGGAACATCCTGTCCAAATCCCAGAACAGCCCCCTCACCGATGCTGTTTGGCGCTATGCGCAACATGGCGTGGAACTTCACATCACCGACCAGGCCTGTTCAACCTTGGCGGAACAGGCCTTCATTGACGGGACCGGCGCCCGCGGACTGGAAATCGCCATCGAAGACATCCTGCGGGACTTGAATTTCGAATTGCCGGATCGCGACGATGTGGCGAAGGTGATCATCAACCAAGACTGCTTCGAGCAGGGCTGCGCCCCCCAACTCATCCTGAAGGACGATGCCATCCAGGTGGAAACCCACACCCTTTCCATGCGTTCCCTGCAGGATGGTGTCTAGGCAATGGATGTCGCCCCTCAAAAGAGTCCGTCAGGACAAGGCTTTCCCCTCTTTGAACTCCGGGTTGCCGGGTTGCCGGACGTGGGTTTTGGCCCGCCCCTCGCCACAGTGCCGCGGGACATCACGCCCCTTCAACTAACTCGTGCCCGCCATGAATGGGAAACCCGCCTCCGGCATTGGTGGGGCGACCATGCCTCTGCTGAACGCAAGGCGTTTTGGCTATGGCAACGAACAGCGTGGGCATGGAACGTCTGCAAGCACCTGTATCGCAACATGGGCCATTCGAACAACTCCAGGTTGTGGCATCAAGGCATGTTCTTGAGTGCTGCAGAGCATGTGGCCAGATTCCCTTCCCCGTCTGTCCTGTGGCAGGCAATCTGGACCGGAGAGGTTCCCGCAGGCATGATCACAGTCCACATTCACAATGTGTGGAGCAGGATGATTGCCCTTCCGATTCAGGTGGATGGGTCTCCCTACCAGGGCTACATCACCCCACACGCTCTGTACAAATGGGGGTATGGCATTGACAGGTACAGCATTGAACTGCCCGGCATCGCATATCCGTCAAGCTACGCGCTCTTCCAGAAGACAGGCACACTGCGTACCGTCCTGGAGTCCATCACCGACCATGTGCTGTATGCGTCCGACCAGAACATGCGCTACCAAGAGCACTACGATGTTGCCCAACTGCTCGCCGAGAGCATGGCCGCCATCCACAACCTAGCCAACAAGGATCCCATCCTCACGGATTCGATTGCCCAATTGCTGGCCTGTTGGATTGCCCGCATGCTCAACTACCCCATCCCCATTCTGTATGTGGACCAACGGGACGGGGTTTGGGAAGTTGCACAACGGCGCAACGATGCATTCAAGGCTGCGGCCGACAACCAACTGGGGCCCCTGCGCGACCTCATGGCAGAAGCCCTGTGGCAAGGTCTGCACTGGGATGTCCATCTGCGCCCGCCGGTGTGTGCATTCGACCGATTACCACCCACGCAGGCTACGACCAGGGTTTCAACGCCGGTGTCAGATTCGGACACTTACAGGCCCACCAGTGGAATCCTGTAAGCTTGTTGGGCTGGTTTGCATACCTGCGGCTTGAAGTACAATGGACCCAAGTTGCGACATGTCCAACCGGAGGCCGTCATGAAATACGCCTATTCAGTCAAAACCGAAACCGTCAATGAGGAAAAGCCCCACGTTGCGTACTTCGGGGGCTGGACTGCCGCCAACGCAGCCTACCAGGAAGCCGTGGAAAATCAGGACGATGACCTTATCTGCGTCACATTGAGCAGCTCCATGAAGAGGAATCTACAGCAGCACTGGGGCCCGGCCGCCCCGCAAAACAAGCTTGACGGCGGCCCTGGCGAAACCGAGGCAGACACAACCGCATCCGACACAAGAACGCCCGTCTACCCCGGTTCCTTGTAAGGTGTAGCGGCTGGGACAATCCCAAGTTATCGCAATTTGGGATAACTTGGCACTGTTGCTGGGCGCACTCTTTACACCTGGCCCATGGTAAGCTGACGTTCCCATCAACAGGATTGCCTACGGGCATGAAGCAACAAACCTCCGGTTGGATGCCGTTGTACCAACACAATCCACCTCAAGTCGTTCTGGAATGCAGTGACAACAGGGAGTTCATGGCATCCCTGCCGGATGGACACTTCAGGTTGATCGTCACCTCGCCGCCCTACAATATCGGAAAGGACTATGAGGATCAGGTACCTCTGGCAGACTACTTGGCCCAACAGGCTGCGGTCATAGCGGACTGTGTGCGTCTGTTGGCGAATGACGGTTCCATTTGCTGGCAGGTGGGCAATCATGTCAATGGGGGGATCGTTCACCCCCTCGACACGCTGATCCACCCGATTTTCACCGAACACAACCTCCAGTTGCGCAATCGCATCGTCTGGCACTATCGCCACGGTCTCCACTGCACCCGCCGCCTGTCGGGGCGTTACGAAACGATCAACTGGTGGACGCGTTCCGACGCTTATGTCTGGAACCTGGATCCCATTCGCGTTCCGCAGCGGTATTCCGGCAAGCGTCATTTCCGAGGGCCACGCAAAGGTGAACTGTCCAGCAACCCCCTGGGGGCCAATCCCGGCGATGTCTGGGCCATTCCCAATGTCAAGGCCAACCACCCAGAGAAAACCCAACACCCCTGCCAGTTTCCCGTTGAACTGGTGGAGCGGCTGGTGCTGTCCATGACCCACGCTGGAGACAACGTGCTGGACCCCTACATGGGCGTGGGGTCAACCGCCATTGCCGCCGTCATGCACGGGCGCAACGCCTACGGTTGTGATGTGGTGCCCGCCTATGTGGACACGGCCCGGAAACGCTTGGCCCAACTGCACAACGGAACCCTGCGGACCAGGCCGAGGGGGCGGCCCATTCCCGAACCTCCGGACACAAGCAATGTTCTGCGGGACCGGGGTGCTCCTGGATTGTTCGAAGATGCTTTGTCAGGCTAACCTCGCCAAGTTGACAACCGCCGCGCCGCGCGGATGGCCACATGCCATCAGTCCGGTTGCAGGTCATTCTCCGTCAGCCGATACCAGTGCAGTTCGCCGCGGTCCACCAAGGCTTGCACCTCGCGCACGTTGCGCACGCTGGCCACCAGGGCGTGTGCCGGGATGCCGGTGCATTGCGTCAGCAGGCGGGCGTTGCGCAGGGCGCGGTCCGAGTCCCGCAGGTCGGCGGTGTAGGACGCTTCCACGGCCACGTATGCGCGGGCGCCGTCGTCCCGGTTCTCGCACTCCGCGACCAAATCCGCCTTGTAGAAACTGTCACGCTCCGACCGGTCCAACGCGGGGGCGAGGGGTCTCAGGATGGCCAGCAGATCCGTTCGGTTCAGAATGTGAACCGTGTCCAACGCCAAGGTGTCTTCCGTAACGAAGAAGCACAGGTCGCGCGTGGCCCGGATCACGACACTGCCCTTGATGACGCCGACATCGTTGCGCAGGGCTTTCATATGTGTTTCAAGCCTGTCCATGCGGCCCTCAAGTCCACCCATGCGGCCCTCAAGTCCATCCATGCGGCCCTCAAGTCCATCCATGCGGCCCTCAAGTCGCATCTGGCCTTCGGCCAAGGTCTTGAACCCTTCGGCCGTGGTTTCGGCCAGCAGCAGGATGGCATCCGCCAGGACGCGCGGCTCCGGGGACTGGCCTTCGGGGTCGTTCGCCAGCAGATCTTGCAGGTCCATCAGCAGGGGCTCCATGTCCATCAGCTTGGGGTTTTCACCTGCTTCCGCATCCACCAGAAGCAGGCGCACATCCACGCCCCACCGCCCGCAGCGCAGCAGGAACGACCCCACTTCGGTGTCGGGACCGGCGTGCCGTTGCCACAACCCCTCCAGTTCGCTTCGCAGGTCCGCGCCATCCCGCCACAGTTGCACCTTGACGCGCGGCAACCGCACCCAGGCGTTCCGCAAAAAGGACAGTCCGTCGTTGAGCAGTCGGCCGGACGCGTCCAGCACGGTGCGTAGCTTTTCGGTGTCCAGGGGCGGCGAGGTATCCGCGTCCACACCCTGTACGGCTTCGTCCGGACGCTGCAGCCGCAACCGGTTGCCGGAGTTGAATTCGGGAGGTGACAACATTGGGCTTCACTGGTTCCGACCGCCAACGGGGCAGCCGACATCAGTCTACCCCAAGTGCGGACCCCGCGGGCTGGAATCCATCCCCTTGCCCTCGGCACAGCCGTCGGGCAGTCCCCACAGTGCGGGGTTCAAGTTTCCACCTTTCAGTACTAGGCAGGCCCATCACCGCTGTAGGCAAATGTTATACCCCTGCCTTTTGGCTATCAAGACAAGGGCGGCACACATCATCGCACAACCACCACCAGATCGCTGGAGCTGTGCCCGAAGGTTTCCGGTGCATACACTTCCTCGGCATAGGCCGGAGGCACCTGGAACGTGCCCAGGACCGTGGCTTCGGCTTCGAATGCATAGCTGTATACGCCCCCGTACAGTCGGGCGGCATGCACAAGGGCCCGTTCCGCCAACAGTTGATCGTGATTGTACCAACGCCAATAATGCCAGTAATGCCCCGCTGCGTCAAAGCGGGGTTCCTCTGTCGGCCGCGAGCCTGTCAAGGCGGGATTGACA
>CAXXOQ010000028.1:0-14433 GCA_963664185.2 Caldilineaceae bacterium
TCGCTGCGCACGAAGGATACCGGGAGGCATTGTACAGGTATGTAAGGAAGGTAAGAACTCACATCAAAAAAGAGGATTTCTCGCGTCTGGCAAGTGAACGGACCACACGCCTGCCTGATCTGACGCCTTTGCAAGACTTGAAGGTGGATGGTTGCAGCCCTGCCGATCTGGATGGAAATCTTTTCCTGAAGTCTGGTCTGTCCAACGCAAGTAATACTCCGCTTAGCAATGTTCCGTCTTCATCGGCTGTCTCGGACCCGGATGAGGTACCACGCCAACACCTGCTGGAGAAGCTGGACCAGTTGAACTGTAAAGTGGATGGTGAAGCCCAACCCTTTTACGCCATGTTGTTGATGGACGGTGATCGGTTAGGAGAGATGCTGAGAATCGGCAACCCAGAAACCATTTCCCGTGCCTTGACGGATTTCACAAGAGCAGTGCCAAGCATAGTGAACAGGCACAATGGAGTTACTGTATATGCGGGAGGCGATGATGTACTGGCCATGATGCCAATCTCTTCCGCCGTGGCCTGTTCTCTGGAACTGCGCAAGGCCTATCAACAGGCTTTCACCGGATTGTCTTTTGAGAATGATCGGAAACCAACCGTATCGGCCGCCATCGTGTTTACGCACTATCACAATGCGCTCCAGCAAGTCCTGTCTGAAGCTCACCATCAACTGGATGACATAGCCAAGGACGGAAACGGCCGCAACTCTCTCGCTGTAGCAGTGCTGCTATCGGGTGGCATCAACAATAGCTGGGTGGCCAGCTTTGAGACATCCCCTGAATCCCTGCTTGAGCTTCGTGACCAGATCAAGAGATTTTCCAGCAGCTTTTTCTACAATCTGCGCCGGCGCTATGAAGTCTTGTTCCAGGAACCGGTCCAATTGGATGCAGATACCGTATGGGCCCTGCTCTTTGCCGAATATTGCAAGGGAACGCAGCCTTCCTCGGATGAGGAGTGGGAAAAGGCACGGGAATCAGTCAGTCTGCTCTTGCAGGCGTGCACAAGGCAACGCGGTGACTCCGGTGATACCTCTGCCTCGCTGCAATTGGATGGTGCCTACATTGCGCGTTGGCTGGCAAATGCAGGATTCGGAACAGGGTCAATTGCGGAGACAAGCTGATGCAGCGTGTTTTGTTTGAACCCGTCGACAGCTTGTTCTTCCGTGATGGTCGTCCCTACAACATGGATGATCCTGGGTTGGGGCAGATCAGTACCACTTTCCCACCCAATGGGCGTACTCTGGTGGGTGCCTTGCGTGCAGCCCTTGCCAGGGCTCTGGGGTGGAACGAACGTCATGGTCCCTGGTCCCAAGAGGTTTGTGAACAGCTGGGTTCCGGCGAGGACCTGGGTCCCTTGCAGTTTCGTGGTCCATTCCTGTTGCACCGGGAAACGCTCCTGTTTCAGGTTCCTGCGCACATTTTGGGCAGGAGAAAAGAAGCATCTCCCGATGATGAACATTCCCGATGGCATCTTGTTGCCTTGGCTCCGGGTAGTTCCACCGACAGTGATTTGGGCAGTGGAGTGCGTTTGCCTTCAGTGGGCCCCGGCCAAGTGACTGAAGGGGCAAAGCCATTGCTCGCGGAAGGGCTGTGGGTGACAGCGCAAGGGTTGGCAGCTATCTTGGCTGGAGGTCTCCCCTGTTCGGAAGATCTCATTCCCCAACAACAACTGTGGACCGTGGAATCACGTACAGGGATTCAGCGGGATCCTGATACCCGGACCGCACTTGAGGGATTTCTCTATACTGCTTCACACGTTCGTCTCATGGAGGGAGTCAGACTGGCACTGGATGTTGACAATTTGCCTCAAGGTGAGGTGATCAGTCTTCTTCAATCTCGTGTTCATCCCGTTGGCGGGGAGGCACGGATGTGTAGCCTCCGTCTTGAGGATTTCCATGATGCTGGGTCTGACCTGCCTGACGCACCCAATCTGGTCATTGAAGCCGGACGCGTGCATTATACCGTGATTCTGTTGCAGCCAGCCGATCTGTGTGGCCCCCCACAGCCTGGGAAGGGTTATGCAAGATTGCCCGGCAGGATTGTTAGCGCCTGCCTGCCCAAACCCATTGTGTGGGGCGGCTGGAATTCTGTGGGTCGGCATCCTCGTCCCCTGCGTCCCCATTTGGCCCCTGGGAGCATACTGTTCCTGGAGGCTGAGGAAAGAGAATACGAGCAAGTAACCAGTATGCATGGCAAAGCCATCGGAGCCAACACCGAATGGGGTTTCGGGCTCATTGCAGTTGGATGTTGGCCTCCAAGTTAAGGGGAAAAGTGACATGAATGCAATTTTGCTAGGGCTGTTGGCGGAAACCTTCATCCATCCAGGGGTAGGTCAAACCAGTGGAGTCATTGACTTGCCAGTTTCCCGGGAGGTAGCGACAGACTATCCCTTCATCCCGGGTTCCAGCCTCAAAGGGGCACTGAAGGAGTCCCTTGCGGCAAGCGATTACAAGCCAGACTTGGATGCCTTGTTTGGTCAGCAAGAAGCGGCAGGCAGCTTTCTGATCAGTGATGCTCGCCTTCTGCTATTGCCTGTCCGTAGTCTGACCGGCGCGTACAAATGGGTGACTTGTCCACATCTGCTGGAACGATTCAACCGGGATCAAAGTCGGACAGGGAGCAGCGACGTACCCGAGGTGCCCTCAAATCCCAAACCAACGGAACTCATGCAAGTAGAAGCTCAGGTTACAGGAAGGAACCAGGCAAGGTCTCTGGTGTTTCTTGAGGAGCGTAGCTTTCGACCGTCTAGTGACACTCTGGATTCCAATTGGTTACGTGTGATTGGCGGCCTCATCAACCATGAAACCACAAAGCAACGCCTGTCGGAACAGTTGGTTGTTCTGTCCGATGACAATTTTGTCTGGTTTGCCCGTTACGGCCTTGCGGTACAGGCCCGCAACGTGCTGGATGACCGTACAAAAACCAGCAAGAATCTTTGGTATGAAGAGACGCTCCCCCCAGATACCCTGATGTACGCAATGGTGGCGGAACGAAATGCCGAGACTGCACCTCTGGTCGATATAAGACTCTGCCTGGAAGATTCACCATGGCTTCAGGTCGGTGGCAATGAAACAGTTGGGCAAGGATGGTTTCATGTTGCCTTGCCGGAAATGGAGTAAGTGGGCAATGAACGATCAGTCACTTGAACAACGACGTGCCGCGGATGCCCTGAGGCGGGTACAGCAGGTGAAGGGAAAGCCCCCTGAAACTGCCAGGCTCTACGGCAGTTATGCCAAAGGCTTGCCGCCAACCATCCTGCAGATTGGGTTAGGGCAAGCAATGGCCATGTTGCTGGCCCAAGCCAAGACCAAAGAAGACGATCCCCACAGAATCCTCTACGATCACATTGCTGGCTGGCTCTGTCGCGATGATGACGAGGCCCCCTTTCGCAATAAGCCTGATCTGATGGAAGCGATTGTCAAGTACCACCAAGGAATATATGTGCAGGCCCAGACGGAAGCATTGGCCTATATGGATTGGATAAAGAAGTTTGCTGCCGCCTATCTGCCAAGTGGAGAGTAGAAGCCATGGGCAAGCGACCCCTGTACCAAGAACATGGTCACGATACTTTCTTCCAAGAGTTTCAGCCAATTGATGGGCATGTTGGCTTGTGGTACGACAAATTCTGTGATCAGTGGGATTGGATGACGGACGAACGCAGTGAAATTGATGTGTCTACGTTCAACTTGGAAAAGATGGATTGGATGACGAAGCTTCCCCGCACAGTGCCACAAGATGAAGGAAAGCTGAAAGAATCAGCGCAGCGCCGGCAAGCCATGATCCAGAATCTTTGCGGACAGGTCTTTACGCTCTGGGCGGACAGTCCTTTTGTGACCGGACTGGGACGAGAACATCCTGTTGAGAACGGCTTTGTCTGGCATCAATCGTTGGGAACCCCATATCTTCCTGGTTCATCCCTGAAGGGTGCAATTCATGCATGGGTAAAGGAGTGGTACAACCCCAAGCCAAACACTGATCTCATAACGCGTGTCTTTGGCGCGTCATCAGGAGAGCAGGACATCAGCAATGGAAAATCCAAAGTAGGCAATGTGGTTTTCTTTGATGCACTGCCAGCGAAGAAAGTACAGTTGCGATTCGATGTAATGACACCACACTATGTTGAATACTACCAGGAAGGGAAAGAGCCTGGCGACTGGTTGAATCCAGTTCCCATTCCTTTCTTGACAGTGGCACAAGGAGCAGAATTCCAGTTTGGATTGGCACCGGTGTCCAAGAAGGATTCGCAGGCCTGCGAGGACTGCAAAATGGTCAAGGAAGAGTGGTTGGTACCTGCCTTGGAATGGATGGGGATAGGTGCCAAGACCGCTGTAGGATATGGGCGTTTCCGAGAGCAATAGATCTTGTCGAATCCGGAACTGATTTCTCTGCTTCAACCAATTCGCGGTTAGTAACTGAATCAGGCATCTCCCTTCTCCCTTTGTACCCTTGCTGTTTGGAATGGATAAACTGAAGTTGCCAATACTCGCAGAAGACCGGCGATTGACTGGGCCCAGAAAGAGTGCCCGGCTACGCCCGACCCTGTAGCCGGACAGATTCTTCTGTCCGGTCTTGATTCATGTAAATTGACACTGGATATTGTCCCGAAGCCATATCGTGTTTAGGGGAAGACACTGACCCAAGGAAACAGGCAAGACAAATTCCTTGGCGCATTGGCCCAAAAGTGATCGCAATCCTTGTGGGGCAGCAACGCTAATTCAGCGGTCCCCTCCCGTTCCTGTAGCTTGTCGAGCCTTTACATGGCGGTGTACTTATGCACTGCACAGACGAGTTATCCCGTTGCAGGTTGGCCGTGCGCTTAATGTTGCCAGAAACGCAGTGAGACCGAGTCCTGCAGGTACTGACTTCCAGTTCTGTGGAATTCCTTGAGACCTCTGCCCCAGAACCGGAGGGGACTTGGTACTCTTCCGTATGTTGCAGAGGCACATTCCCTTGCGCTGTCCCAACATGTACACCACCGGCCAACATGGGAACGATACAAGGCCTTCATCAGCTGAAGACAAGCTGTACTTCTATAATGGTCATTGCTCAGGCTGACCGCATTACAGGAAGGGAGTGCTTCATGGCAGACCACATGCTTTTGACGGTGTTGGGGATCAACCCACAGGAAACAGAATTTCGACTTGGCAGCGAGTCATACTGGTCTGCTCTGGCACCCGAGGCCTTGTACCATTTGCTGGATAAAGGCGGTCGGCGCGTTACCAAGATCCGCGCATTCTGTACAAAGGAAGCATTGGAAGACACCTATCCTCGCCTTGAGAAGGTGTTAGCAGAACGGTGCGACCTTGCTTCCCTATCCCTGCCTGAAGGTGGTGATCCCGAGGAAAACGTGTCCAGTTTCCTGAATCTCTTCGCTCGTACCGCCCCCCGCTCTGGACAGCTCATCGTAGATGTGACCCATGGTTTTCGGCACTATTCCATGTTGATGTTGCTTGGGGCATTGAATGTTTCAGCACTCCGCGAAGACTTGACACTCAGAAATGTTTACTATGCCTTTTTCCAAAGGGGCGAACCATGTAGCCCCATCATGGATCTTGGGCATCTGTTGGAACTGTCAAAGTGGATCTACACAACCAATACAATGCAGGACTCAGGATCCCTGATGCCCATGGCCCACCTGATCGATACCGAGAATCCCGATCAGTTGACCAAGGGCATGGTAAAAGAACTCAAAGAACTGTCTCAGGCTCTAACCAATGCCCTGCCTCTGGAACTTGGGATAAGGACCAAGCCGTTTCTGCAGGAGCGCATGCGTCAACTCAAGAAGAAACTGGATGGGCCACAACAAAGTCTGTCTCCTCAGATGAGCAAGGAATTGGCAGACAAAGTCAAGTCTGCTTTCAGTCTTTACAATCTCCATACTCCGGAACTTCATCCCAGAAAGTCCGCCATTATGCTTGACTCTGGGGAATTGGACCGGGAAGCCAAACTGATCGTACGGTTGTACGCCTATGGTCACCAGACAGCAGCTTTCGGCCTGATGCGGGAGTGGATGGTTAATTGGGTCCTGTACCAGACTCAAACCAGAGAAAACTGGCTGAACAAAAAAGTAAGACACAGAGCGGAGAGCAGTCTTTATCTGCTGTCTCAGTTGATTGATGACAATGAATCCGCCCGGCTGTCGGCACCACAGAAAGAACTGGCAAAATTCTGGAAACAGTTACGTGAGATTCGCAATGCCTTTGCCCATCACGGCATGAGTTTGGAGAACATCTTTGGCGACAATATGGAGACAAAAAAGAGAGAGGCTTGGAAAACTTGGCAAGAGCAATTTGCCAGAAGCCCCCTGCCCAAGATCTCAATGGAAGTGGAAGCCAACCAATACGAAAGACTCATCGTATCCCCGTTGGGGAATACTCCCGGTGTACTGTACAGTGCGGTCAGGAGTTGCAGTTCTTCCTCTACTGCCAATGATTTATGCTTGGTTATCTCATCGAAGGCCACAAGCAGGCACCTGCCGGAGGCGTTGGAACAGGCCGGTTTCAAGGGAAGAATGGCCGAACTTAGACTCCAGGACCCGTTCTCTGGGCTGGAAGAACGCACAAGGTTGAAGGAACAGGCTCTCCAGTTCATACTGGGATCCAGGGAAGTCCATGTGAACATGACGGGCGGAACGACCCTGATGGGCCTGCTTGTCGATGAGATTGCCAATGACGCCAGAAAATATCAGCGACTGGCCTCGCGATTCGTCCTCATCGACAAACGAACTCCAGACGAACAGCGCGACAATCCATATGTTGCAGGCGAAAAGATTGTAGTGGAAACGGCCGCGGAAGCCCCTTCCGAATGATGCGTCCCTATCCTGAATGCAGTAGCCCGTACGGGGATAGATCAGTTGAACCTGTGCGCACCTGATGGAGTTGCTGCGGTATTGGGGACATGATTCTGTGCCCATACTGCCCGAAATGCGCGTTCCGTCTGTCAGTCTTTGCCTGGGAAAGCATCATCATACCGGAGTGACCCAGGCTTGAGGCGTGATACCCTACTCCTCTTGGCGGTTTCCGTGAACACTCCTGGCCAAGCCCATTCGCAGGACAGGACTATTCTGTTTTTCTGCTGGCAATTGGGCTGCACGCAATAGGGGTTCGCCAAAGGGTTCCTGGTTCCAGCCGCCAGAAGTGATATCGAGCCCTTCTACAACAGGGCATCAATTCAAATGCAATCCCAAAGAGAGTCATGACCGGAACCCCTGGATCAGAATCGCTGGCCGGCAGATCCTCCTGTCGGAACTGGCACAGTGGAAGACTATGGATCAGGGAGAGAAGGCTGGGGGTTCTTTGACTGCTGACATTGAAGATGAGACAGCCGTTGGATGCAAGCCGTTGGCACAGGCGGACTTTGAGTGCAACCACTCAAGGCCTGGGTGCGTATGACGCCGGATCAATCTGCATGGATCGACTGGACATAATGCAGTGTCCCGGGAGCTCCATGTCCAGCAATGGGTGGTTGACAGAGAGATATGCGATTGCTGTGCAAGAATGATGGAGGCTTTTCCGCTGTGAGGTTTTGCAGCGGACAGAGATGAATGGTTCAACCGTTGTCGGACATGGAGTAGGATGGTACGTCCAAAGGAACTGCAAAGTCCTGTTTGGGCCGGATCGATCTGTCGTGTTGGCTGCGGCGCGCAGTGGAGTAGAAACATCATGTCGCAAACGGTAGCAGTCCCATATCAGGACCCACAACGATTGCCACCCTACAGACATTGGGCAAAGGGTCTGGGTGGATGGATGTTATGCCTGGTCCTGGCTACCCTGCTCTGGTTTTCCGGATGTCCGGGGAGATCTGTGCAGGCACAGACCGAAGAGGAAGTCCTGTTGGAATACACCGTACAGGAGGGCGATACCCTGTTGGGCATTGCCGCCCAATTCGCCGTATCCGTCCAGATCCTGCAGGCACTCAACGGCCTGGAAGAAGATGCGAACTTGATTGTCCTGGGACAGACACTGCTGATTCCACGCGTTGATCCGCCCGAGTCATCATGTGCCATCTGGTATGAAGTGGAGCCTGGCGATTCGTTGTGGGGGATAGCTGCCTCCTATGGCTTGACGGTGGAGGCCTTGGCGCGCAGCAACGGGATTGACGACCAGGATTTCATTGCCGCGGGACAGAGGCTTTGTGTAGAGGGAACTGGACCGGAAAGTGCAGGACTGGGGTCTTTGCCGTCCGCTCCTCCAGAATTCCCCTGGGTCATTCATGCTACAGAGAGTTTCTGGTACACCGTCAATTTAGGGGATACGCTGGCGTGGATCGCCCTGCGGTACAACAAGGCCGAGGAGCAGTTGCGGGAGGCCAATGCACTGACCCTGGAATCTGAAGTGGTGCCGGGCCAGATTCTCTGGATCCCCGGCACGGAAACAGTCGCGGACGGCCCGACGGCGCAACAGCCCTGGACGGCCCGCTATTATCCTGTATCGGATCTGACGGGAGAACCCACTCTCCTGCGCTACGAGGCATCCATCACCCACAACTGGTTCAATGGCGCTCCAGATCCGGAACTGCCCGCCGACTCCTTCAGTGCCCAGTGGGAAGGGGAATTCGATTTTGCGGAGGCCGTGTACCGTTTTATTGGCATCGCGGATCACGGTGTCCGGGTGTATCTGGACGACCAGCTGATCCTGGACAACTGGTCGCCTGGGGATGAATTGACGCCCTATGTGGACATAAAGGTGGGAGAAGGCGTGCATACGATCCGGGTGGATTACCGTGAGCAGACAGGTGCCGCGCTGATTTACGTTACCTGGTTCCTGGCATCTTCGACGGACGGGGGATAACCCAAACACTTTCCTTTCGCCTCTTCCCGGCTTCTTGCTACAATTTCCCATCATCGTTTTTCCCCACATCCCAGTGTCCCGGTTAGCAGTTGACGCTGAGATGACTTGCATCGCAGGAGAAAATTATGACTGCCAAGTTGTCGCGAAGAACCTTTTTGCGTGTATCGTCGGCTGTAGTAGGTCTGGGAGCACTGGCGGCCTGTGCTGCCCCGGCGGCCTCCACGGGAGCGGCCGAGGGCGACGAAGGCGCTGCCATGGAAGCCGTCGAGATTTCCTGGTATGAATGGGGTGACGTCCTGGACAAGGACATCGCCGATCGTTCCATTGCCGACTTTCAGGACGAGAACACCAACATAACCGTCCGCCTGGAACAGGCACCGGGACAGTACTACGACAAGCTGCAGGCAGCCCTGGCCGGTGGCACCGCCGCGGACATCATCAACAACCAGACATGGCTGTGGCAGAGCTTCTCCGCCAAGGGCGTGTACCAGCCGCTGGATGAACTCCAGGCCAGGGACGCGTACGATACCCCATTCCCCGCGGCCTGGGACAGTGTGTATGAGACACAGACCCGGTTCCGTGGCGAACTGTACGGCATTCCCTGGAACATGAATTCCATGGTGATCTTCTATTCCAAGCAGCCCTTTGACAACATGGGGCTGGAATATCCCACCGACGACTGGACCTATGAGGATTTCGTCCAGCTGACCATGGACCTGACCGGTGAAGTGGATGGCCAGCAGCAGTACGGGTACCAGACCAACACCTCCTACGAACGTCTGGCGTGCTGGATGCGTCTCAATGGGGACAAGGAATGGGATCAGGAGATCGAGCCCCGGGAAGCCAAATGGGACACGCCGGGCATCATGGAGTTCATCAACTTCCAGCTGTATGCGTGCATCAACGAGTTCGGCGTCAGTCCCACCCCGGCCCTGATGGAGGGCGGCAACAACCAGATCGATTCCGGCAATGTGGCCATGAAAATGGAAGGCCCCTGGTTCTTCCCCAAGATGGCCTGCCGGGAATGGTCCTGTACCGAGGAAGCCATGGCGGAAAAGTACGTGCCGTTCGGCGTCGTGCAGTTGCCCAAGGCCTCCAATGGCACCCGCGCCCATATGGTGTTTGGGCATGTGCTGTTGATGAACTCCCGCACCGAACACCCGGACGAAACCTGGGAGTTCCTGAAGTTCGCCGGCGGTGAAGGGGCCCAGAAATATGTGGCCCAGTCCGGACGCCAACCGGTGACACCGGAGTTCAACGAGCGTCTCTGGAAACCCTCAACCATTGAGAAGTGGGGTCTGGAAAATCCCCAGCCCCTGATTGATGCCTTCGAATCCGGCATTCTGCATCTGGCAGGCGAGGTCGATGACCGCTATATCACGGCAGAAGCATACGGCCCGGCCCGGGACCGCATGGTGGCCGGCGATGCGGATGCGTTTACTGTGGTGCCGGAACTGAACGCGCAGATTCAGGGTCTGCTGGACGATTACTGGGCCAGCCAGAGCTAATGCCAGGCAGGGTTTGAATATGCCGGTACCGCAGCAAGTCCCAGGGCTTGCTGCGGTACCGGCCGTGGATCGAGAGTGAGGTCAATCAAGGATCGAGGATATGGAGAGCCTGAAGATTCGTCCGGAAGACATCGCTTTTTTCCGGGCAAACGGCTATGTCGTGTTGGATGCCATTGCTTCCGCGGAAGAGCTGGTGGAGTTGCGCCGGATCTATGACGATCTGTTTCGGCGGCGTGCCGGCCGTGACGAGGGCATGCAGTTTGACCTGGCCGGTGCGGATGAAGAAGATGTGGAAGCTACGTTGCCCCAGATCCTGGCCCCCAGCCGGTATGCCCCGGAACTCAACACCATGAAGTTCAAGGCGCGGGCCCGTTCCTATGCCGAGCAACTGCTCGGCGGGGAATGTGAAGGGGGCGAACATGCCATACTCAAGCCACCGTACACCGGCTCGGATACGCCCTGGCACCAGGATGAAGCCTATTGGAGTCCCGATCTGGATTACTCCTCCCTGAGCATCTGGATGCCCTTGCAGGATGCCACGGTCGCATCCGGTTGCATGCAGTTTGTCCCCCGGAGTCATCTGCGCGGGGTTTTGCCCCATCATCCCATCAACAACGATCCCCGGGTCCATGGCCTGGAAGTGGATGACTTCAATGAGGATGAGGTGGTGGCGTGTCCCATTCCGGCCGGTTCCGTCACCGTGCACCATTGCCGGACCCTGCATTACGCGGGCCCCAACCGCACCGCCGAACCGCGGCGTGCCTATATCCAGGTCTACGGTCTGCCCACCCAAAAGCGCGATGAGACCAGGGACTTTTATTGGCAACGCATGCAGCAAACAGCCCGTCAGGTCCGTGCCATGGAGTTTGAGGAACGGAGCATGGGTTCCTGACCCCGTTGCGGCAGACCCAAAAGATGTACACAGCCTGATGCATCGTGGAACGTTCGTCCCTGGGCATGGCTGACACCACATGAAAGTCCGATCCGCTGTCTATCGCCGTCAGGCCTGGGAAGGGCGCCTGTTTGCCCTGCCTTTCATCCTGGGCTTTATCGCGTTCTGGCTGTATCCCCTTTCCTACTCCGTCTACCTGGTGTTTCAGGAGTGGGACCTGCTTTCGCCTCCCCAATTTGTAGGCCTGGAGAACATTGCCGACCTGTTTGAGGATGAATCCATCGGCATTTCCCTGGCCAATACCTCGTATTACACCTTTATCGGCGTTCCCCTGCAACTGATTCTGGCCCTGGCCCTGGCCCTGCTGCTGAACGTCAGGGTCAAGGGTCAGGCCCTGTATCGCACCCTCTTTTATCTGCCGGCCATGACGCCCATTGTGGCCAGTGCCATTGTCTGGCTGCAGATCCTGCATCCCGAATTCGGCATTCTGAACAGCTTTCTGAAGACGTTCGGGATCGAACCCGTCAATTGGCTGTTCGATCCCCGGGCAGCCAAGCCCGCCTTCATCCTGATGACGCTGTGGAGCGTGGGCCCCCAAATGGTGATTTTCCTCGCGGGCCTGCAGGGCGTGCCCCAGAGCCTCTATGAAGCGGCCGAGATTGACGGCGCCTCCCGCATCCAGCGGTTCTTTGCCATCACCATCCCCATGATCTCCTCCATTACCTTCTTCAATCTGGTAGTGGGGATCATCGCCAGCTTTCAGGTATTCACCACGGCTTTCATCATGACGCGGGGCGGTCCCCAGAATGCCACCCTGTTTCTGGTCCTGTACCTGTACCGCAATGGCTTCCAGTACTTCAAGATGGGCTACGCTTCGGCCATTGCCTGGATGCTGTTCCTGATCATCGTCCTCTTCACCGTCCTGCAGTTCAAGCTGGCCAGTCGCTGGGTGTACGAGGAAGGGACGCCAGCCTAATCCTCGCGCCCAGCAGGTTCCACTTTTCTCCCGGTTCATGAGTTCCCTCCCGCACAGGCAACCATCGCCATTGCATCCCCGTGCCAGGGCCCTGCGCCAGCTTGCCGGCAAGGCTCACATCCACCTGAGTCTGCTGGGGCTGGGGTTTGTCTTCTCGATACCCCTCCTGTGGGTCATCACCACGTCGTTCAAGGGCCAGGGGGGCATCTTCACCTACCCCATTGAGTGGATCCCGGATCCGGTTGTCTGGACCAACTACCCCCGCTTGCTTGAGGTACTCACGTTTTCGGGCTGGCCCGGCATCGTGTTTTTCTTCCGCAATACCTTCTTCATTTCCATTCTGGCGACCACGGGCACGCTGATCTCCAGCATTCTGGTGGCCTACAGCTTCGCCCGCCTGCAGTGGCCGGAAAGAAATCTGCTCTTCTCGCTCAGCTTGGCAACCATGATGCTGCCTACCGTGGTGATCCTGATCCCCACGTTCCTGCTGTTCCGGGATCTGAAGTGGCTGAATACCTTCATGCCGATGATCGTGCCCTTCTGGTTTGCCGTGCAGGGCTTCTACATCTTTCTTCTCCGCCAGTTCTTTCTCGGGTTGCCCGTGGAACTGGAGGAAGCGGCCCGGATTGACGGCGCCAACTCGTTCCGCATCCTGTGGCAGATTGTGGTGCCTCTGTCGCGGCCTGCCATCATAACGGTATCCATCTTTTCCTTCCTGCAGCATTACAACGAGTTTCTGAGTCCGCTGCTCTACCTGAATGCCGTGGAAAAGTTTCCCATGGCCCTGGGGATGCGGATGTTCCAGGGCACCTATACCAATGACTGGCCGCTAATGATGGCGGCTTCGGCCACTTTCATTCTGCCGACCATTGTGTTGTTCCTGATTGCCCAGCGGCACTTCATACAGGGGATCCAGTTGACCGGATTGGCAGGGCGGTAAGGCCCGGCGGATGCACAGGGGTTTTCCCTGCCGGATATGGACCGACGGGGAACCGGCCCGACATTTTCATTTCTGCGGTTCTGGTGTCCCACCGGCGTCCCCACGTTCCGTCGCGCTGGATGCGTAAATACTATAATTGTAGCATTATATAGAGGCAGGCCGAAAAAAGGGTTTGTTTGCGCAAGGGGAGGGCACGGCTTGCCGCTGCCCCTTGGCCTGTATCCCCCTGTTGTCGGGGCCGGAACCTTTCCCCGTGGGCAGGTCAGGGCGGGGAATACAGGGTTTCCCAGCCAATTTCGGTCACGGGAGCAGTGTCCCGGTGGGTAAAGTTCAGGCCCACGCCGATCACAGGGAAGCCACGACCCACCTCGGCATCCGCATAACCCCGTTCCCGGATTTGCTGCAGGGCACCTTCTACCGAACCGTGGTATTTCAGTTCCACCACACAGACGTGATCCGGGAAACGCAGCGCCATGTCGGCGCGGCCGCCCCGCACATGGACTTCGGCTTGGGCAGGCAGTCGGATCTGATACCCCAAGGCCATCAGTACGGCATGATAGGCACTCTCGTTGCGCAGAAGGTCATAGGGTATGTCCGCGAACACCCGGTGGACCACCTGCCGGAACGCACGATAATCCTGCTGTGCCAGCGTACGGTATATTAGGTCCAGATCTTCCCGGTAGCGTACCTGGTAGCGGATCCGGTACAGGTCCAGCAGCTGCTGGCTGAAAACATCACGTACTTCCCGGTTGGCGAAATCCAGCCGCGGTTCCTGATCAGGGGTTTCCTGTTTCAGCGTGAAGTAACCGGTCTGTACCAGGAGCGCTCCCAAATTGGGTTGCATGGGATCATAGGTGGCGCGCAAGGCCCGTTGCGGATCGGGAAAGAGGGCATTCAGGTCGTGGTCTCCCGACTGCATCATGCGAATCAGGAAATCCGGATTCCCCGATTCGGACCAGATGGCCGGCAAGCGCCGGCGATGGAATTTCCAGTCCGCTTGGGATTCGTACATTTCACCCAGACAGCCCAGCAGGGAATAGGGATTGTAAACGGGAGGGGTTCCCGGGCTGAACTGATACCCGCTGTACTGATACTGCAGCGCACCGCGCAAATCAGGGAGCGGCCACTGGGCATTCCGGGCCGCCAGTTCCAGGTAGGGGGCCAGCACGCCGTCCAGTTCCGCATCCGTAAACCCGCAGATGCCGGTGAAGTCGGCATGGAATGAGATATCGGTCAGGTTGTTGGGTGACGAAAACAGATTTACCCGGGCAAAGCGACTGATGCCCGTGATGAAAACGAAATGCAGGTTGTGCTTCCTGTCT
>CAXXOQ010000029.1:0-4746 GCA_963664185.2 Caldilineaceae bacterium
TGATCCCGAAACAGGGTGTTGTACCTGCGCAAGGCGCCTTCAGGGTCCAGATCCTGCTGGCGGGCTTCCGCGACCAATTCCCACAATTGATGGCCAAGACGGGACTCAGAGCGCTGGTCCGTTGCCGTGGCTTCATCAGAGGCCATTTCCAGGGTGGTGTCGTAACCTGCACGTCTGGCCTTCTTCTGCAGTTGCCGGGCCATTTCCAGGGCGGGCAAGCTGGCGGGAATGCCGTCCAGCCAACGCCTGGTTTTGCCCTTGGCAGCATATTCTGCCCGCTTGATGTCTTCCCACTGGGCCAGCACCTCGGTACTTGTTCTCGGCATCCAGATTGCCATAGACGTGAGGATGGCGGCGGATCATCTTTTGGCAGATGCTGGCCAGGACATCAGACAACTGAAACAGACCTGCGTCCGCGGCAATGTTGATCAGGAACAGGGTATCCATGATCAGATTCGCCCAGTTCCTCCTGCAGATTGTCGTGATCTGCCAAGTCGATAGCCTCGCACACTTCATAGGCTTCGCTGAGCATTTCCCCCCGGAGGGATTCCAGAGTCTGCTCCCGATCCCAGGGACAGCCACCGGGAGCCCGCAACCGGGCCACGATGTTGATCAGTTCGTTGATGCTGCGGTCAATGGCCAGAGGGGGCACGATCAGGAGCGTTCCGGGCTGTACCTGCCGGCAGATTGCCAAATCGGCTACGGTCAGGGACTGGGGCTCGCCGCTGGCCCCGGCCGGATCCAGCCAGTACAGCCCATGATGCGGCGGATAGGCCCGGGGCAGGCAGTTCTGCAGCCAGGACAGCGCGGTGGCATCAATGTCATGGATGACGAGAGGATGGGCAACACCTGTACCAGGATACCACTGGTCCCGGAACGCAGACCCACGGGCCACCTGATAGGAGTCCGCATGCAGGCCCAGGGACGCAAGCAGGGCAGGGATATCAGGCGACATGGCAGATGGGGCCCAGTGTGGGCTGCAGGGCACTTCAGGATGCCGAGCGTCGGTTCTGCAGGAATGTTTCCAGCAGAATGATCAGAAAAGCCACCGAGACGGCCATGGCAAAATCAAGGAGATCAAACAGGGCCAGCACCGCCGCAATGCAAATCCCCAGACCGGCCAACATCCCCTGGCGCAAGCTCACATCTTCGTGGGTTCTGCCCTTGAGGACAGGCCACCGCTGGTGCATCTTCCGCACCAGCAGGGTTCCTATGCCTCCCGTGGCCAGAAAGATACCCGCGAACATCACCAGAATCATCTGGATATTGTCTGTGCCGTCGGCATGATAGGGCGGGATGGTCCAGGCGAGATACCCACAGATCCCTGCACCGACCAGCAACATGAGGGTACCAGCAATGAGGGATGGCTTGGACATGGTGAATGCACAGGTACTTGGCAGGGCAGAGAACGGGTGAAATGGCCAAGGAAGGGTAAGCCAGCAATGTCGCTCGTGTAAGCCATGATACACCCAAATGGTCCCTGTACCATCCTGCCACCGCTGGGCAAGAGACCTGCAGCCTTGCATAACGCGCCAATCTGTTCATGGAGCGGAAACGGAAAATTTGGATGCTGTGTTGTCCGTTACCGGCATCCTGCCGACGCGAATTCCGGGGTGCACAGGGCTGGGCAGGCTGGATACAACCGAACTATCCGGGAGGCCCAGCCGGAACGGGAGGCACTGGCATTGAGCCGTGGTACCTGCCCCCTATGCACCGGAACTGAACGACATCGAGCGGACCTTCCGGAACGTCCAGCACCAGGTTCTGCCGGTCCGCATCTACGCCACGGCCCAACGCCTGATCGCCGCCATCCACCAGGGGTTCCGCCAGCTGCGGAATCAAATCCGGGCTGAACATTGGGCCATAGCAGGCACTTGGGGATTCCTGACTTGGAAGAGTGCGAACTCGGTAGCCCTTAATCGTCTACCGCACAATGAAGCCCTCGGCAGGACCCCAGGGGCTTCTCTGTGGGTAGTACGTCAGTCTGAATTTGCCGGCTGCAACCTCCATGAGGACCAGCGCAGACTTTGCAATAATCAAGTCCAAAAGGCCCGGATCAATATTTGCGTCAC
The DNA here is from genome assembly GCA_963664185.2 of Caldilineaceae bacterium. Classification (GTDB taxonomy): domain Bacteria; phylum Chloroflexota; class Anaerolineae; order Caldilineales; family Caldilineaceae; genus Bin34. Next base: position 2,073 of record CAXXOQ010000029.1, read on the forward strand.
AGCGGACAAGAACACGATAGCAACCGTGTGATAAATCATTTTGTGCTCTAACGATAAGATGCGATCACGCGTCTTCTGGATATCCTCCTGCAGTTTGGACCATCGATCTTCCAAGTTTTGTACCTTTCGTCCTGGGGGAAGTACACGTCGACCAGCTCCTGGTCCAACCTGCCGGAACCGTGGCCAGCTGCGTCCCGCATTACACCAACGGTACCGCCACCGCGCGGGTGGTTCCTATCGCCGTGCGGCCGTCACTATGTAGGCCACCCCAAAGATGGCCGTCGCCACCAGGGCCATGGCCGGGCCGGAGGCCACATTCAGGTGGTAGGAGACGTACAGGCCCACCACCGCCGCCGATACGCCAAACCCCGCACTCAGGATCATGGCATGCTCAAACGTGCGGGCCACCAGCAGTGCGGCCGCAGCAGGGGTGATGAGTAGTGAGATAACCAGAATGATGCCCACGGCCTGCAGGGCTGTGACCGTGGCCACGGCCAGTAGCACCAGAAACTGGTAGTCCAGCCGAGTGGTGGACAGTCCCGCCACCTTGGCACCCAGCGGATCAAAGCTGACGAACAGCAACCGGCTGTGCAGCCCGTACAGAACCGCTGCCACCACCAGGGTCAGGATCGCAGTCACCACCACATCCACCGGCGAAGCACCCAGCACCTGGCCCAGCAGGAGATCCTCCAAATTGAGACGGACGTGGCGCACCAAGGGCAGGAGCGCCACGCCCAAGGCAAACAGACCGGCGAAAAGGATGCCGATGGTGGTGTCGGCACTGAGGCCTGTTTTGTGCACCAACCAACCCAGCAACAATGCGATGACGATGGCTAGGGGCACGGCACCCCACAGGGGGTGCAAGCCGACCAACACCGCCGCTACCACACCAGGCATGACAGAGTGGGCCAAGGCGTCGCTCATGAATCCGAGATCCCGGGTGACCACATGGGTACCCAGAAGAGGACACATGACTCCCACCAGGACTGAAACCGCCAACGCCCGCACCATGAACTCGTAGGTAAAGGGCGCGACCAGCCAGCTGTGCAGAATCTCCATCGGCTCGGTTGTTGGTCCGTGGGTAAGACGCGTTGCCCGTCAGACGGTGCCCACCAAATTCCGGATAACCCCGGATGCCACGAGGTCCCGGGTGCGGCCAAATCCGACTACTCCCCGGTTCAGGCACAGGCAGCAGTCGCAATTTTTCTCTACTTGGTCCACGGCATGCGAGGCCAGCAGAATGGTGCGTCCCTGATCGCGCAGTGTATGCAGGATTTCCATCAGGGACTCCTTGGATCGGATATCCACTCCGCTGAAGGTTTCGTCCAGCAACAGAATGTCGGCTCCTTGCGCCAACGACCGCGCCAGAAACACCCGTTGCTGCTGGCCCCGAGACAGCGATACCATCGGTTCTCCCCTGTGTGACCACAGTCCCGCCTGCCGCAGGGCCTGTTCCGCGATTTCGATGTCCGCGGGACGGAACCGCCGCAACCATCGATGCCCGCGGATGCGACCCTGCATGACCACCTGCATGACGCTCAGGGGCACACGCCAGTTGATTCGTTCCTTTTGGGGCACATAGGCCAAGGCTCCCGGGTTCCCGGAGGTCGGCTGGCCGTGAATCAGCACTTCGCCGCAGGCGAACGGTTGCAAGCCGGCCAAGACTTCAAACAGCGTGCTCTTGCCAGCCCCGTTGGGACCCAGAACCCCCACCATCTGACCGGAGTCGATCTGGAACGACACGCGCTCGAGGGCTGTTGTGTCCCCATAGGCCACAGTCAGGTCACGAACTGCAATAGGTACGGAAGCCATGGTATTCGAAAACTACTCCTTTACGGGATTGACAAGGCCTCGGCCATCCAGGTGTCGCGGATGGCCGAGGGAATGGTGTTCGCAACTACTCCGTCACTGGGGTTGACAAGGCCTGAACCATCGTTTCGACATTATGCCGCATCATGTCGATATAGGTCTCGGCTCCGCTGCCCGGTACTCCCAGCGACCCCGTGTACAACCGTACTACAGTGCTGACCCCGGTCTCCTTTGCCAAGTTGGCGGCCAGCTTGTCGGTCAAGGCTTCGGTAAAGATGGCGTTGACGCCATGGTCGTTGATGGTATCCACCAGGCGGGCGAGGGCCTGCGCCTCGATTTCCGCACTGGTACCCAGACTCGGAATGATAGTACCCACTATCTCAAAGCCATAGAGGTGGGCAAAGTACTGAAAACTGTCGTGCGAGGTCACCAGCACCCTTTGTTCCTCTGACAGCACCGACACCTGCTCGATAATCCAGCCGTGCAACTCTTCGAGTTCGAGACCGTAGCGGTCAGCTCGCTCGGCGTAGATCGCTGCATGCTCGGGATCCACAGCGCCCATGGCCTGCGCCAGACTGGTCACAGCTGCGCGAACCCGCGGCGGATCGAACCAGAAGTGCGGATCGTCCGAGCCATGTTCGTGGTGACCATGTGCATCCTCATGGCCCCCATGTGCGTCCTCGTGGTCGTCATCCATCTCTTCGTGGCCATGTGCGTCCCCGTGGTCGTCATCCGCCTCTTCGTGACCATGTGCGTCCCCGTGGTCGTCATCCGCCTCTTCGTGGCCATGTGCGTCCCCGTGGTCGTCATCCGCCTCTTCGTGGCCATGTGCGTCCTCGTGCCCTTCCTCGTCACCATGGGTATC
>CAXXOQ010000030.1:0-42856 GCA_963664185.2 Caldilineaceae bacterium
GAAACATGCAACATGGAAGTGACGGTAAAGGAGGCATATCCCCAGCCGCGTATGGGTTGGGCTCCAATCAGGGTGGGCAACGCGGGCCAGGTGCGTGCGGCCACATAACCGGCCATGACCAAGGCCAGACTCAGGCCACTGGAAAGAATCAGCACCAGATTGCCCCACGACTCGGACAGAAAGCCGATACCGGGCATGAGCAGGCCTTCGGCCAGGGCGGCAATGCCCCACAACCAGTTGGCGGATCCTTCAGGCAGGCCCAGGTGATCCACAAAATTGGGGAACATGGAGGCCTGGGCTGAATGCGCTGCCGACCAGAGAATCACGCCGACCAGAAAGGCCAGGGTTACCGGATCGTTCAGGCGGAATTGATCCCTGGGTTCGGCTGTCGCGGGCGTGGCCGGGGCGGCCGTCAACGGCTGTTCCTGCAGCCACAGGGCACAGAGGCCGGCCAGCAGATAACTGGCCGCGGCAAACAGGTACGAGGGGACGAAACCCAGACGGTTGACAATAATGCCTGAAATGACCGCGCCCAGGGCAAAGGCAAAGGACCCGATGCCCCGGTAGAGGCCCATGCGGCGGCCACTGCGCTGTTCATCCGCCAGTTCATCCCCGATCAGGGCCAGGCTGACGGTGGTATAGGCTGCCAGCATGATCCAGTCGGAAATGCGCAGGATCCACACCAACTGGTAGGATCGGGCCAGGGTCAACAGGGACAGAGAGCCGCTCACGGCCAGCAGGCTGACGACAATGATGGGTTTGCGATGCCCCAGACGATCGGCGATGCGGCCCCAGAAGTAGTGGCCGGCCAAACCTGCGAGGCCGCTGGTGGTCAGAATGAGGGAAATCTGGCTGAAGCTGGCTCCCAGATCCTGCAGATAGATCGTCATCGTGGGACCGGTGGTGCCAAAACTGACATAGACGAGAAAGTTGATAATGGTCAGCAGTGTTACGTTGTCGCGGCGCACAGGCAGGAACCAGCGACGCGAGGATGTATGTGACATGGAGATGGGAAAGGCGGGAACTTGTGCAGGGGTGGCGGAAATGGCAGCCACACCCTGATCGGTTGCGTGCTGCTCACGAAGCCTCGGACCTCTGCCAGCAACCGGCAAACCCTTGACCCGGATTGGGTATGCAGCCTTGCTCGTACGGCTGCATTCTATGTCAGGCAAGGACAGATTCCGGAAACTTGCCCGGGAATGGCCCCGAATCCGCCGTAGCCTGCCGGGAGACCGCCCGCCACATGGCGGGGTTCCGCAGCCTGCCGGATCCGGTCGGCAAGAAATCACTTGGTCTATACTCCTAGGGGACTTCTGGTTCCTTGGGCTTCATGCATTGGCAGGACGAGGACTGCAAGATGGCGAGTGGCAGCAACAGGCACAGTCTGAAGGATACCCGAGAATACAAACGCCTGCTTTGGTACCGGCGCCGCAAGAACAACTGGAAACTCTGGGGACCCTATCTCAGCGAACGGGCCTGGGGTACAGTGCGCGAGGATTACAGTGCGGACGGCAACGCCTGGGACTCGTTTCCCCATGATGCGGCCCGGAGTCGCGTGTATCGCTGGAATGAAGATGGGCTGGGCGGCTTCAGCGATCGGAATCAGTTTCTCTGCCTCTCGCTGGCGCTCTGGAATCATGCGGATCCCATTCTCAAGGAGCGTCTGTTTGGTTTGTCGGGGCCGGAAGGGAATCATGGCGAGGATGTCAAGGAGTATTACTACTACCTGCGGGGCACGCCCACGCACAGTTACATGCAAATGCTCTACCGCTACCCGCAGCAGGCCTACCCCTACGCGCAACTGGTGAGGGCAAACGCGCACCGTACGGTATATGACGCCGAATATGAACTGTGGGACACCGGGATCTTTGCGGAGAATCGGTACTTTGACGTCTATGTGACCTATTTCAAGGTGGCTGAGGACGATGTTTTGGGACGCATTGATGTGGTGAATCGGGGTCCGGAAGTTGCGCCCTGCACCGTCTTGCCCCAGGTGTGGTTTCGCAATACCTGGTCATGGGGCTATGAAGCGGGCCCTATGGGCCATGTGCCCCAGGCGCCGCGGTTGCGGCGCCTGGCGGAACCCCCGGCCAATACGGTGGCGTTGCAGGTGGAACATGAAGTGCTGGGCGAATATTTCTTCTATGCCCGTGCCGCCGACGATCTGCTGTTCACGGAGAACGAGACCAATTTCCAGCACCTGTATGACGAACCCAACGCCTCGCCCTGGGTCAAGGATGCCTTTCACCGCTATATCGTGAATGCAGAGCATGATGCCGTCAATGCCGCGGGGGAGGGCACCAAAGCCGCCGCGGTATATGCCTTGACGGTGGTGCCCGGCCAGACCCAAACCATAACGTTTCGGCTGGCCAAGCAACCGAAAGCGGTCCCCTTTCGCAACTTTGAACGCTTCTACCATACACGGAAGCAGGAGGCCAAGGCTTTCTATGCCGCCTTGCAGCGATCCGATCTGGATGAAGAAGCGCAGGAGGTGCAATTGCAGGCCTATGCCGGCTTGATGTGGTCCAAGCAGCTGTACTACTTTGATGTAGGGCAATGGATGGATGGCGACCCCATCGGTCCGCCGCCGCCTGCCGAGCGCAAGCGGGGCCGCAACCAGGATTGGCGCCATCTGCACAATTTTGACCTTGTCTCCATGCCGGACACGTGGGAATACCCCTGGTATGCGGTATGGGATCTCGCCTTTCACTGTATCCCCTATACCCGTCTTGATGCGGATTTCGCCAAACGCCAGCTGCAGCTCATTACCCGGGAATGGTATATCCATCCGAACGGCCAGCTTCCCGCGTACGAATGGAGTTTTTCCGATGTCAATCCCCCCGTCCACGCCTGGGCAGCGTGGCGTGTGTTCCGCACCGACGAGAACATGCAGGGCAAAGCCGACATCGACTTTCTCAAAGGGATTTTCCATAAACTGCTGCTCAATTTTACCTGGTGGGTGAATCGCAAGGATGTGGACGGCAACAATGTGTTTCAGGGTGGCTTCCTGGGCCTGGACAATATCAGTCTGTTTGACCGTAGCAGCCCACTGCCCGGCGGCGGGCATCTGGATCAGGCGGACGGAACTTCCTGGATGGGATTCTATGCCCTGGAAATGATGAAAATCGCCCTGCGCCTGGCCCGGGAAGACAAGGTGTATCTGGATATGGCGACCAAGTTCTATGAACATTTCCTGCGGATTGCCGCCGCCATCAACGGCTATAACGAAACCGGACTCAATCTGTGGAACGAGGAGGATGGCTTCTATTACGATGTGCTGCATCTGCCCGATGGCACGGTGCAGCCCCTGCATATCCGTTCCCTGGTAGGCCTAATACCCCTGTTGGCTGCCGAATCCCTGAATCATGAGCTGTTTGAGGAACATCCCGATTTTGAACGGCGTGTGCGCTGGTTCAACCAGTACCGGCCGCTCCTGGCCGGCACCATCCATACCATTGACGTCGAGGGACATGGGGAACACAACCTGATATCCCTCGTGGCCCCGGACCGGCTGCGGCGGGTACTGCATTATATGCTGGACGAAGAGGAGTTTCTGTCTCCCTATGGCATACGCTCCCTGTCCCGCATTCATCGCGACCGCCCCTATACGTTGATGCTGGAAGGGCATGTATTTGGCATTGGCTATGAACCGGGGGAATCCCGTTCCCAGCTGTTTGGCGGCAACTCCAACTGGCGGGGTCCGATCTGGTTTCCGCTCAACTATCTCCTGATTGAGGCCTTATTGCGTTACCACGCTTTTCTGGGCACGGAGTTTACGGTGGAATGTCCTACCGGTTCAGGCCAGTACATGAATCTCCAGGAAGTGGCCCAGGAAGTGGCCCAGCGCCTGATCCGCCTCTTTCGGCGGGATAGCCAGGGGCACCGTCCTTTTCTGGGTGACAATGTTGCGTTCCAGTCTGACCCCGCCTGGCAGCATCACTTGCTGTTCCACGAATACTTCCATGGCGACACCGGAGCGGGATTGGGCGCCAGTCACCAGACGGGCTGGACGAGCCTGGTGATTGAGTTGCTGGAGAATGTATAGATTGTGGTTGCTCCGTCTTGCCGCAACACTATTGTGGAAATTCAAAACAACAGTATGGTATTATTGATGCGGATATTTTTTCCGTATAAGTTCTCTGTGAGATGGAAGCTTTGATTGTGCGCAACAGATTGTTGCCCTGCGCGCGTGCAGGTGACTTGCGGGCAGCAGGCCGCTACGCACGGCTGGACGACATGATGCCTGACACCAAACGGGAGCCACCGGATGTCTGGGGTGCCGGAGCCCTGTGCCTTCGGTCATCCGGTATTGACATGCACCGCATGGGATCAGGGTGGAGGCCAATCCCGAATAGGCTATACTTACGTTTTGGCCAGGAGCCCCGACATCGTCGCGTATTGCGGTACGGAGACCAGGACTGCACCTTGCTGGCTTTCGGAAAATTTCGGGCTTGGGACCTGCCAGTTCGGCCCCGGCTCCTCCGTCAGGGACGCCGGTCTCGCCGGGCAGCAGGGCAAGACGGGAGTCGGGGGCAGAGATGCAGGAAATTCGAGACATGCTGGGGCGGAAATGGCAGATATAGTTGACATCTGGGATGTGCCCAAAGCCAAAGAGATGTATGCCATTGCCGGCTGGGAGCAATGGGCCAACGCCGGATCGGTATCGTCCGATCTGCCGGAATACCTGGTCGAGCATCTCCAGGCCCAGCGCATCGGCTGTCTCCATGGCGAGGGCTTCTATCTTTTCCAGTTGCCCGCCACCCATGATTTGATGCGTCCGGAAATCGAGTTCAAGGATGGGCATTGCCACAAGGTACAGCGCTACAGCAACGATATCTATTATGCAGGCAACGACGACAAGGGACTGGTCATTTTTTCCGGTTGCGAACCACACATCGATGTGGATCGGTACGCGGCCGGTTTCTTCGGTGCCATGCAACAATTGGGAGTCAAGCGCACGGTGGGCCTGGGCGGGGTTTTCGGTGCCATGCCCTACCGCAGGGATCGCCAGGTTTCCTGTGTTTACAGCCTGCCCGTGATGCAGAAGGAATTGACGGATTACGCTGTCACCTTTTCCAATTACCACGGGGGGGCCTCGCTGGGTTCGTACCTGTCGGTACAGGCCTCGGAACTGAACATGGAATATTGCAATTTCTACTCGATGGTGCCGGCGTACGATCTGTCACAATTTGACATGACGGAACAGGGCATGCGGGTGGATTATGATTTTCGGGCCTGGTATGAGCTCATGCGCCGCCTGAATGTCATGTTCAATCTGCAGATTGATTTGACGGAACTGGAAGACCGGAGCCAGAGACTGACCGATTCCCTGGACGAACAGGTGGACAAGCTGTGCGATCGCCTGGGGCACGACAAACTGCGCGATTATTTCAAACACCTGGAAGCGGAGTTTGAGGAACGTTCCTATTTGCCCTATGAAAGTGTGTGGGAAGATGAACTGGGCGAAATCTTTGACGATCTTGAGGACAACGAGTAACGGCATGCTGTCATGGTCAGGGCGAAAGTCCACGCCAGGATTGGGGCCATAAACATGTACTCTGGTTCCCCACCCTGTGTTCTGTTTCTGTGCACGGCGAATTACTTCCGGAGCCGTTTTGCCCACCTGTATTTCAATTTTCTGGCACACGGGGACGCAGGTCTGCATGCGGAATCCCGCGGCTTGATGACCCATCTGCACGGCCTCAGTGGCATTTCGCGCTATGCGCTGGAGGGGCTGCAAGCCAGAAATGTGCCCATCGCCCGAGCCAGTAGGCGCAATCCGGTGCAGGTCACGGCGCAGGATGTCGCGCATGCAGGCTGCGTCATTGCCATGTATCGCCGGGAACACGAACCCATGGTGTGCCGTCTGTTCCCCACCCTGGCGTACCGCGTGGAATATTGGGACATTCAGGACATCGACGAAACGACGCCTGAACATACACTGGCCCGCTGCCAGAAGCAGGTAGAATTGCTGCTGGCGGACCTGCGGCAGAATCCGGGACGGGAATAGATACACCGGGCCTGTGCAAGCGGGCCAGCAAGGTGTTGCGGGGCATCTGTGTCACTTGCGTTTTCCTGGCAGTTGTCTGTTATCTATGCCTGACCTCTTTCCCTGCACACGGGCACGGGGCATGGTGGGTCTGATGTGTGCCTCGCATCTCAGCCTTGAAGGCTGTCACCATTTTCTGCCTGTGGCGGTACCCCTACTGATCACGGCACTGAATGTGGACTATGCCCAGATTGGCATCCTGGCCTTCCTGGGACTCGGCGTTGCAGCAGGAGCGCAGCCTCTCTTTGGCTGGCTGGCCGACAAGTGGCGGCCCGAACTGATCATTCCTCTCAGCATCCTCTGTGTAGGACTCTGCATGTCTCTGACCGGAGTCATGCCGTCCTACCTGCTTCTCAGTGTCGTGGTTATCGGGGCCGGATTGGGTTCGGCGGCCTATCACCCGGCCGCGGCGGCCCTGACGATGCGCTTTGCCGGGCCCCGGCCGGGAACCATGTTTGCCATATTCTCCCTGGGCGGTACGCTGGGCGTTGCCCTGTCACCGCTTCTCATCAATTACATAATCGGCGATCTGGGTCTCAAGGTTACCTTGCTCTATGCGCCTCTGGGTCTGGTTTTGGCGTTCCTGATTCACCGAGGGTTTCGCCGGCTGATTCCCGGCCAGGAGAGCCATCGTATTCCCGGGCCAGGCAAAACCAGGGGACCGTCCAGGGTAGGGACTGGCTCCGCTCTCCTGTTGCTGGGCCTGTTGGTATTGTCCACCATGACGCGTTCCTGGGTGCACGGGGCGCTGAGTACCTACCTGCCGGCCTGGACCCTGGATGCCTGGGCCTCCGCCACGCTGGGAGGGGAATTGCTGGCTGTCTTCGCTCTCATGGCTGCCATCGGCAACTTTGTTGGTGGTTGGGCCGCCGATCAGTGGCCTGGCTGGCGCGTGCTGGCCGTTGCGCTCCTGTTGATGGCCCTGGCGTTGGAGGGCCTCTTGGCCGCGCCGGCCTGGGCCCTGTTTCCCCTGATTGCGCTCTTCGGGTTGGCCCAGGGGGCCACCATCTCCGTGCCCATGCTTATCGGTCGCAAGGTCATGCCCGCCCATAGTGGTGTCGTGGCCGCCCTGGTCATGGGTATAGCCTGGACTCCGTCAGGCATGGGCGCCTGGCTGACCGGACGGATGGCCGATAATCTGGGCATGCAAGAGGCCTTGGCGCTACTGCCTTTTGTGCCGGCATTGGGGGTGGGCCTGATACTCCTGTTTGCCCTCCTGGATCATCGCCTGACCCTGCCGACTCCCACGCCGGCAGCCAGTGCTGATGGGTGAGGAAGTCTCATAGTCTCAGGCGGGCCATATACCTGCCGGATGGGATAACTCCCGTCTGTGAGCCGCGCAGAATCGGCAGGCAACACAGTCCCTGCTTGGGTACGGCACCCGATGTCCGTGGATAGGAGAAATGCAAGGCCTCAAGGCCTTCTGTCTGTCCCGTTGGCAGCGGGGAATGCAACCCGGACACAAAAGATGTTCACGGACAGATACTGCAAGACATGATATAGTTGACTTGTCTTCACTCATGCACAAGGAGGAATTGTCTCAGGTATGAACAAGAAATTAAATATATGGATTTTGCTACTGACCCTTCTGGCAGCACTGGGTATCGCAGGCTGTGCCGTGGCCCCTGAAAGTGCTCCGGACAGTACCACGCCGACAGACGAAAGCGCGGCGGCCCAGGAGGAGAAGGAGACCATTATCTTTGCGGATCTGAATTGGAGCAGTGCACAACTGCAGAATCGTATTGCGCAATACTTGGTGGAAGAAGGATACGGTTATCCCACCGACGTGACATTCGGCGCCACCCTGCCTCTGTTCCAGGGGTTGCGACGGGGTGACATTCATGTGAACCTGGAAATTTGGCTGCCCAACCAGATTGAAACCTGGGTAGATGCCGAAGCGGCCGGCGAAGTGATTACCGTGGGTGAAAGTCTGAGCAAGGACTGGCAGTCGGCCTTTGTCATTCCGAAGTACCTGCAGGATCAGTATCCCGAACTGGACAGCGTTGAGGATCTCAAGGACGAGCAGTTCAAGCAATTGTTTGCCACCCCCGAAACAGGCGGCAAGGCACGGCTGGTGTCTTGTGTCATTGGTTGGGCGTGCGAGGAAGTCAATGCCCAGCAAATTGTGAGTTACGGGCTGACGGACCACGTTCACATTGTGAATCCCGGTGACGGTGCATCTTCAAATGCCGAACTGTATTCCGCTTACGCCAAAGAGGAACCCTGGCTGGGATACCAGTGGGGAACCAATGATCCGGCTCTGGTGCTGGACCTCGTCCGCCTGGCAGAACCGCCTTACAGTGATGAATGCTGGAGTGCGGACAAGGCCTGTGCCTATGAAGATGCCACCATCCTGATTGCCATCCGACCTGAACTGGAAACCACGGCACCGGACGTGGTGGAAATGCTGCGGGCCTGGGACTTCAACATTGATGTCTACAAGGCCATTGCCCGCTGGATGCACCAGAGTGAAGGTGTCAGCGAAAATGATACGGCTTTGTGGTGGTTGAACAATAACGTTGAGATCTGGAGCCAGTGGGTGACCGAGGAAGCCGCGGAGGCGGTCCTGGCCTCCCTGGGTGCCGGTGAGATACCTGCAGGCTGGCCCACGCAGTGAACCCGGACACGTAAGGGAAGACTTTGCTGTTGCCAGAGGGGCCTGTCATGACAGGCCCCTCTGGCGCGTGCAATGCTGGGCCGCGCCGCTGAAACCCGCAAGGACGGTCAAGCAGTTGACAGCAGGGTGGAGTCTACGTACAGGAACGCGCGCTTGTGGCGGTTTGTTTCCACGAAGTAGGCCAGATTCAGCATGCACCAGAGATTGGGCATGGCAGGAATGACAAGAGGTTCCACCCCCGTGCAGTCATAAATTCGGTCATTGCACTGGAACTCCTGGAACGCCATGGTGGCCAGATCAAAGTCCAGGCGCATGTAATACCAATTGTGTTTGGTGGCAATTTCGTTGTAGCACAGCCGTTGCCGTCCCTGAGGCAGGTCTTCCCAGTTGTCCGGGCCCAAGTGGAAATGGGAACGGGTTTCGCCTGAATCGCCGATTTCGTGCAGAGCCCGCGGCTGGCGCTTGAACTGCCATTTTTCCGGCCGCGCATCCCCGTCCGCATTCAGGTAGCGAATGTGAGGCATTACCCGCCGCGGTGCCGGCGTTTTCGTGTCCACATCCTGCAAGTCAAATAGCAAGCCGAAAGCCCGGACATCGGAACTGGAGAGGGTCAGGTCCGATGCTTCGGGCTTGAACGTGAACAGGGATTCCCAGCGGAGAGGACCCAGATGGCGATACGTAGCGCGTTTGATGGCGACCGCCAGGGCCCCGGGGCGTGGTGAGGTGGCGAGTTTCAGCGCATAGGTGCCGTTCAGGGAACCGTCGGTGCCGGTATCCCACACGGTCAGGTTGCTGAGCATGGGATTGCGCATGTCCCGGTATTCGGGCAGCATGCTGTCCAGGGATCCTTCATAGTTGCCAATCAGGCCTGTCCAACCCTGCAGGCCGCGATCAAAGTCATCGTGAAAGAGAATGCGGTCCAGCGGATCGAAGATCTCCAGGGCAGGATGGGCAAGGGAACGTGGCATGGGCGTTTCACCGGCGGCGCGGTTTATTCCTTCAGGGCCAGGTAGATCATGAATTTGGCCTTGGGGGCCACGGTGCCCGACAGGCGCAGCCAGCCGCCGAAGTGGTGGATCCGGATGGCCTGCACATGCTGGGCCGGGGAGAGAGTCGTTTCCAATGCGGCCAACTCCGGGATGGGGCACCAGTGCATGCCATCCGGTGAAATCTCTACGGTGTACCGCAGGTGTAGCTGTGCAGGCATGGGCACCTCAGCGGAATCCAGGACCCGCAAGAAAAAGATGGCTTCACTGGCCCAGGACACCTCGTAGGGTTCCGTGGCAAAGCGCCCTTCCAGCAAGACGTTGCGTTCGACGACCGCCGTGTGGCTCTCACGCATGGAATCGGTCCCTGGTAACTGGCATGTCAATCCTGCAGGGCGGCGTACGACAGGGTGCGGAACACACGGGCTGCATCATGGATGCCGGAAGGCAGCAGTTGGGACATGAAGATGCCGATCATGGCTTCCCGCGGATCAATGAAGAAATACGTGTTGGCCGCGCCGGCCCAGCCATATTCCCCTTGGCCGGAAAGGCTCCGGGACATGGCAGGTTCCAGAAGAACCCGGAAACCCAGGCCAAAGCCATAGCCCTGATAGCCACTGCCCCCAATGCCAATTGGCAGCAGGGCAGGCGCCAGATGATTCTCGGTCATGAACTCCACGGTCTTGCGCCCCAGAATGCGGGTGCCTTCCAGGGTGCCCTTGTGGAGCAGCATGCGACAGAAGCGCAGGTAATCTGCGGTAGTCCCTACAAGGCCACCGCCGCCCGACTGGAACGGGGATCCTGTAGAAAACTGATCCGTACCCGGTTCCATGTTGGCTTCCAGTACGCCGTCCTCATTTATCTGGTAGCACGTGGCAAAGCGGGACAGGGATGCCGGGGGTACCTGGAATCCTGTATCGGCCATGCCCAAGGGGGCGAATATCATTTGATGCAGGGCTTCGCCGAGTGACATGCCCATGATCTCGGCCACCAAAATACCCAGGACATCGGTGGCTACACTGTACCGCCATTGGCTGCCCGGCTGACTGACGAGAGGCAGACTGCACAGGACCGCCAGGAATTCGTCATTGGTAAGATTGCGGGTATCGAGGTTGCGCTCCCCATACAGCGCCTCCACAGGATGGGAATCCAGAAAGCCATAGGTCAAGCCGGCGGTATGGGTCAGGAGATCGTGGACCAGAACCGGTCGCTGCAGTTCGGCGCGGGCATGCGTGTCCACATAGACCTGGACATCCGCAAAACCCGGCAGAAATCGGCTGACGGGATCGTCCAGTTGCAGCAATCCGGCTTCGTGCAGTGCCATGACGGCCACACTGACGATCGGTTTTGTCATGGAGTAGATGCGGAATATGGTATCGGCCGCCAGGGCCTGTTCCTGGGCCAGGTTCTGCCAACCGTGCGATTCAAAATAGCACACCTGATCGTGACGCAGGAGCAGGGTCTGGATGCCCGCCAACTGGCCGTTATCCACGTACGCCTGCATACAGGCATGCAGGCGGGACATCTGCGCGGATGAAAGGCCAACCTGATCCGGGGAAACAACATCCATAAGGTTACCTGCCAGAATGCGGGAGAAGACACCGCACGGGATGCCATCAATGCTCCACTATCATACGCGATGTCCCTGGCCAAGTCCGGATTCTGGTCCGGAAGTCAAAGTGCCACCCGTGGTGTCGTCCCTGAAGTCCAGCTGGATGGGGAACGGTCTCGCTGCGCCTGGGTTGCCCACGGCGTGCACCTGGGCCTGGCATCCCGTGATGGTGCCGCTACCTGCCCAACGGCTATGGTACTTGGCGTCCCGGGGGGAAGGCGCCGCCAGGCCATGGACGCGCCAAACAGCCCGCGGCAAGCAGATTGGCCCGGGTACTTCGCCAATTCGGATCGGATCCTGGTCCAGGGCGGGACGGGAATGGAGTATGATACTGCCATGGCCGTCTTTGGACCAGGCAGGTCTCTGCAGATCTTGCGGGTCCGGGACCTTTGTGCGTCCTGCCCTTGCTTCCTTTCAGGATCCATGCCCATGACTGAACCCCTTTCTCCCCACTTCACACCTGTTGCCCTGCAGGATGCATACAATGCTTCGCGGCAGGCGTTGGCGCCGAATCTGCGGTTGAGTCCGCAGGGGGATCCCGGACACGGCCGGCAGGGATTCGGAGGCATTCCCTTCGATCTCGGCCCTGAGGCTGCCGGGAGGCCGGATGTCATACATCTCGATCAGTCGGCCATTCATATTCCGCTGGCCAACGCCAAGGCGGCATGGGCGGTATTCCTGCATTGCGTCGCCGACATGCCCACCCCTTATCTGGCCCATTTTGCCGATGATCGGCCGGATGGCAATTGGCTGGGCACACCGGTGTCCGAGTACTGTTTTCACTATGCGGACGGCACAAGCGCAGCCAGCCTGATACGTCGCCGCTTCGCGATTCAGCAACCCCGCATTGGCTGGGGCGCCAGTGCCTTTGAAGCGGTACCGCATCGCAAGCCGGCGGTATACGATACGGTGATGGAATCGTTGGCCCGAGGCAGCCTGCCTGCAACCGGCTACGGCTATGGCGAAGTGCGGCATGATTCAGGACGGGCCATGGAAAACCTGTGGCTCTACGCGATGCCCAACCCCCATCCGGACAAGGCCATTGCCAGGCTGAGTTTGACCCCGTTGCAGGAAGTGTCCACCGTATACGGTCTTTCTCTTTCGCCCCTGGAGCCTCATCCGTTGCGCTGGCTGCCCCGACGCAAGTTGCGTATCCCGGTGCCCCACGATCTGGAAGTAACGGAGCTGCAGGATCTCCGGGGCCTGGATATGGATCTGGGCAAGGTAATTTCGGCCCGTCTGGTGACGGATTACACGTCACAGCCATGGAATCCGGACCTGCCGGATGTCCAACCTGTTTTGGTCCCCGACGAAGTGATTGTGGAATATACCGGCCATGCCGCGGCCCGCCTGTATGCGATCCGGAAATCAGGACCTGAGGTCATTTGGGATCCGGTGGCATCCGGTCCTTCCCCCGCCTGCCAGGTCACAGAAAGCCATCAGCCTGTCACGCTGCGGTTTGTCGAGAAAGGAAACGGTCAGCCTGTATCCGTACGCCTGCATCTGCATGGGATGCACGGAGAATACCTGCCCCCCAAGGGTGCGCACCGGCGGGTTAACCCCAATTGGTTCGAGGACAATTATGGTGAGTTTGTGAATGGTCACAACCAGTATGCCTATGTCGCGGGGGAGTGTGTGGCGGACTTGCCCTTGGGGCCCGTGTTTCTGGAGGCGCTGTGCGGCTTGGAGATTGAACCGGTACGCACGGTCCTGGAAATAGCGCCGGAAACCCGGGACGTCACCATCGAACTGGAGAGAAAACTGGACTGGCGGGCCAGGGGTTGGGTTGCGGCGGACACCCATGTGCACTTTCTCAGTCCTGCCACGGCCCGGCTGGAAGGGGAGGCGGAAGGGGTCAATGTGGTCAACCTGCTGGCCAGTCAGTGGGGGGAAATGTTCAGCAACGTGACCGACTTTGATGGTCATACCGTGCTGGGAGCCCGTGAGTTTGGGGGAGACGGTGAATTCCTGGTCCGGGTGGGGACCGAGAATCGCATGCACGTATTGGGACATATATCCCTGCTGGGCTATTCAGGGCAAATGATTCACCCTCTCTGTACGGGAGGACCGAATGAATCAGCCCTCGGGGATCCCCAGGAATTGTCCATGGCGCAATGGGCCCAGCGTTGCATTGCCCAGGGGGGACTGGTGATTTCCCCGCACGCGCCCAATCCGCAGTGTGAACGGGCGGCCGACATTGTCCTGGGGCTGGTGCACGGGATTGAAATGATGACATTCAATCCCTATGTAACTCAGATTCAGCCCTACGGACTGGCCGACTGGTACCGCTTTCTCAATCTGGGGTACCACCTGCCTGTCGTGGGAGGCTCCGACAAGATGAGTGCCAGCGCCCTGCTGGGTGGTGTTCGTACCTATGCCTGTCTGGGCCAGGACGAATTCACCTATACCCGGTGGATGCAGGCGGTGAAGGAAGGCTACACCTTTGTGACGATAGGCCCTTTGGTTGACATAAAGGTTGAAGGCGTGTCCCCGGGAGGACGCATTGAACTGCCTGCCACGGGGGGCACAGTGGACGTGACATGGACCGTAGAGTCCCTGCGCGTACCCGTGCGGCAAGTGGAGGTAGTGCAGGGCGGCACCGTAATCCAGAGCACCGATTGGCAGGGCGAGCAGTCCATTGCGGGCTCTTGTACTGTCAGCGTAACGGATTCCACCTGGGTGGCTGTCCGGGTACGGGGCTGTTTTGGCGACTATGCCGGACAGATTGCCGCACATTCCAGTGCCGTCATGCTCCATGTGGCAGACAAGCCCCATTTCCGGGAAGAGGATGCGGTGTCCATTCTGGCCCAGATCGAGGGAGCCCAGGCCTATGTGGACACGCTGGCCCCGCGGCCGGATGAGACACGCTACCAGGCCATGCGCCTGATCCTGGAACAGGCCTACAATCGCCTGCATCAGCGCCTCCATCGTCAGGGGATTTTCCACCAGCATGCCCCAGGTGTGAACGATCACGACACGTAGGCGGCTCCCAGGGGCCAGGTCTGGAGCCAGACAGGATGATGTTAGGCGAACTGCGATTTCAGCCGGAATGTACCCGTACCTTTCTGGGCAGTCCCAGTCTGGTACAGGCGCCGGACGGCGGGTTGGTGGCAACGCATGATTACTTTGGGCCGGACTGCCCGCGCAACCACGAACAGGAAGAAGCTCTGACCAGCGTCTACCGTTCGGTTGCCGGCGGAACGGCCTGGCAGAATGTGACCCATATCATGAACTGCTACTGGAGTTCCCTGTTTGTCACAGGAGGCCAGCTGTATCTGTTGGGTGTCAGCCAGCAATACGGTTCCATCGTCATTCGGCGCAGTACGGATGGTGGCTATACCTGGACCCAGCCTGTGGACGAACATACCGGCCTGCTGGCGACAGGGGGTCCACGACGTACACCGCCCAACTATCATTGTGCCCCGGTACCGGTGTTGGCACACAAGGGGCGCATCTACAAGGCCTTTGAAGACTGCACCCCCAATGTCTGGGGTTCCGGCTTTCAGGCACTGGTCCTGTCGGCACCCCAGGACGCGGATTTATTGCAGGCGCGCCACTGGCGGATGAGCAACCGCTTGCCCTTTGACCCGGCCTGGATTCCCCCATCATGGGAGAATTCCGCCCCCGCGGGCTGGCTGGAAGGCAATGTCGTGGCCGATCCGGCAGGTCATCTGTGGAACATACTGCGCTGGCAGGCCGAGTCCCGGGCCAATACCGCGGCCCGCATCCGCATTGCGGACGAGGGATCCCGGATTGCCTTTGATCCGGTTGCCGGGTTTCTGGCGTTTCCGGGTGGACACACCAAGTTCACCATCCGGCGTGATCCGGACACCGGCTGGTACCTGTCCCTGGTCAATGACAGCACCCATCCTGCCTGCAACCGCCAGCGCAACCGTTTGTCCCTGTCCGTGTCGCGTGACCTGCAAACGTGGCGTGTGGTCAAGACCTTGCTGACAGACAGTTCCGGGCTGTCTCCGGCAGACTCGATGCGCCTGACCGGCTTTCAGTACGTGGACTGGCAGTTTGACGGTCCGGATCTGATTTATCTGGTGCGGACCGCCTGGCGGGGTGCCCGCAACTACCACGATGCCAATCGCATCGTGTTTCATCGGGAACGGTGTTTCCGGTCCCTGCTGCCTGTTGCAGCAGGCTCGACGTGAATGCAAGGAGGTCCTGCAACCATGTCCCTGCCTGTTATGCCACGTCTGTATCTGAGTGTGCTGGGACTCTTGGCTTGGGCCCTGTGCGGTTGTGGCGGCATGTCCCTGCCGGACGCCCTGCCGCCCTTTCCCGAAGTACCCGTTGTGCCCCCTGCCAGGACTGCCCTGTGGTCCGGGACCGAGAACGGATTCCTGCTGGTCCGTGAGGAATCCGGCAATCTTCTGATCATGGACCCCCGCGGTCTGCAGCAGCAGGCCCTCACGGAGGATGCCTCGTCCCGGGTGCAGTACACACAGCCCACGTGGTCTACCACCGGGGACTGGATCGCCTGGGTACGGACTGTACAGTCTGCCTCCTCCGTGCAGGGCACATTGGTCGTGGCCAAGCCTACGGGGCAGGTCTGGCTGCAGGGCGATCTTCCCTTCCCGCCCTTTTATCTGTACTGGAACGGTGACAGTTCCCGGCTTTCCTTCCTGAGCAACTGGGTAGAGGATAATCGCTGGACGCTGGGTCTGAACGTGCTGACCCTGGATGCGCAGAAGGATTCCTTCGAAATGCAGCTGGCAGGGACAGGACAGCCCTTCTACTATGCCTGGTCGCCGCAGGGCGAGGAACTGCTGGTTCACCATTCCCTGACCCAGGTCTATCTGCAGCAGGGAGAAGAGGTTACCGGTCTCACGAGTACCGCGGCCCGGTTTGGGGCCCCGCAATGGTCGCCCGGAGGCCAATTCGTGCTGTATGGTGACATGAAGGATGGGGTGGGCGCCCTGGTCCAGGACTTTCTGGATACCGACCAGGCCCGTGTACTCGGCTATTTCCAGGGCAAGCATCTGGGCCTGTTTCTCAATGGGGCCGGGAATTTCCTGGCCGTCACGGAAACCCCGGAACGGTGGTCCATCAATGCCCTGGGGCCCCTGTACCTGTACGATCTGGGGAACCAGACCGTACAGGAAGTGACGGCCGAACCCGTGATCGCGGCGTTCTGGTCACCGGATGGCAACCGGCTGCTGTTCTACGAGGTGGATCGTCAGCTTGAGGTGCCGACGATCCGCCTGCGGATTTGGGAGGCGGATACGATCCTGGATCTGGGGGTTATGCGGCCGCCGCTGGTGTTCCTGCGGCGGTATTTGCCCTTCTCGGATCAATATGCCTTGAGTCACCGTCTCTGGTCTCCTGATTCCCGGCACATTGTCTACGTGACGCAGGAATCCAACGGCCACAATGCGGTCTATGTGCAGGAAGCGACGGCGAATTCGGAACCGGAATTTGTCACCTACGGGGATCTGGCTTTCTGGTCCCATCAATAGGATGAGTACCATACGGATGGCAGGGAACACTATGCGGTACATGCATGGCACAGGGAGATGATGTTTTGAAGACGCGTACAGTCCTCTGGCCTCAGGGACAGCAGGCAGCCCTGTCCCTGACCTTTGACGATGGCATGGCTTCCCAGCGCGAAACCGCCCTGCCCCTGCTGGATCAGCATGACATTGCCGGCACTTTCTATGTGAATCCGCGCGCGGACTGTCAGACGCAGCTCGCGCCCTGGCGGGAGGCCGTGGCGAAGGGCCATGAACTGGGCAATCACACGGTGACGCATCCCTGTTCCGGGATGTTTGGATTCGCCCGGGCCGAAGGGCGCCGACCACTGGAGGAGTTGACGCTGGCGGATATCGACCGGGACATTGCCCTGGCCCAGACCCGGCTGGATACCGTGTTTCCGGAACAGGGACCGGTGTCCTTTGCCTATCCTTGCTATCAGGCTTTCGTAGGACAGGGCGCTACGCATCAGAGCTATGTCCCCGTAGTACTGAACCACTGTATCGCGGGGCGCGCACGCGGCGAACGCATGAATGATCCAGCGTACTGTGATCTGTTCTACCTGGGCTCGATGCCTTGTGAGCGAAAATCCGGTGACGAACTCATTGCCATGGCCAAGGATTGCATCGTCCAGAAACGCTGGGCCATTCTGACCTTTCACGGCATTGACGAAGGCCATCTCCCCGTGACGCGTCCGGCCCTGCAGCAACTGCTGGCGTATGTGGCAGAACGACGCGCGGATCTGTGGACCGATACCGTGCGCAACGTAGCGCAGCATCTCGCGAGGTAGCACATCCTGCCCCCTGTCTGGCCGCCGGAGGAAATATTCCGCCGCCATCGGCTCAGGACAGCCGGCCGACTGCATGGGGGAGGGAGACAAGCAAGATTAAAGGCATGTTGGCACGACTGAACTCTTCCTTTACAGTCTGGGTATCCCGTTTGGACGGGGAATACCTGCAATTGTGGCTCATCACCCTGTTGGTCGTGCTGCAGGCCCTCATCTTCCTGGTGATCGTGCCGCCGTGGCAGCACTACGACGAACCGGCCCATTTCCGCTTTGCCTGGTCGCGGGTACACCTGCCGCCCCAGACCGGGGAGGAGCTCTTCACGCCTCTCGATCCCGCCATGATTCGGGAGACCCTGGGATCCATGGTGCAGTACGGCTTCTATGCTTCGTTGCCCACACCCAACTATCTTCGTACCTACGGTATCGATACCCTGGGCCTCAGCCAAAGCGTGGAATTCCCCCTGTATTACGACATTCTCTACTGGCCCCTTTCCGGCCTGCGTTTTACGGACATCACGACGCAACTGCTGGGCAGCCGCGCGGTGACGGCCTTCTTCTTTCTGATCGTTGTTTGGGCAGCGTATGGCTGCATGCATTGTTTGACCCCACGCCGGCATGTCTTGCGCTGGCTGGTACCGGCGTGCATTGCCCTGATGGGGCCGCTGGCCGATATCCTCACCGCCGTCAACAACGATGGTGCGGCCATCGCGGGTTTTACGGTGTTCCTGTGGGGGAGCCTGCATGCCCTGACACGCCGCCTGACGTGGTGGCATGCCATCTGGATTCTCGGGGCCATGGCCTTTACCGTGGCGGCCAAGCAGGCACTGGTGTTTACGGCACCGCTGGCACCGCTGGTGCTGGTGCTGGGCTTCTGGCAGCGGCAAGGCTGGCACTGGCGCTGGCTGTGGCTGGGAGTGATCGGGATGGCGGCCGCAGGCGCAAGCCTGACATTGCGCATGGACAGTGCGGCTTTCTGGACGACACGATGGCTGCCTGAATCCCAGGGGCGCATTGCGCACGCCAAGGCGGTGCATGGCAAACATGCCATGCCGGTCCGGGTCAATTATGAAACCCTCTACCAGCGGTTGCCCAGCCATTGGGTCAGAGCCCATCCGGAACACCTCCTGAACTTTGGGGCTTGGGTATGGTCAGACGAGCCCGTCGAGGTTCCTGTACTGGGTTTTGCGTTTGTGGTCAAGGATGCCCATTTCATGTACACCCATGTCCTGGAGAACGCGGACGAGCCCCTGACCGTTACCCCGGATCCACAATTTGTGGCGCAACAGTTCTGGGTGCCGAAAGAGGCAGAGATCCTGTACATATTTCTGTGGCCCTACACACTGGTGCACCAGGACACAGCCAACCATGTGTATTATGACGGCATTGTCCTCGTGGAAGGGACAGTCGATACGACGCAGGTGCCTGCCTATGTGGATGGCAATCCGCGCTACGTACGATGGGGCGAGCGGGAAGCCCTCAACCTGGCCCGCAATCCCTCAGGCGAGGTGGCCTGGCCCAATCTGTTGCCGGAAATCGACAGGGCGATGGAGTCGTGGGCCGAATGGAATCCCACCTCCATTCTGCATCGCCTGCTGGATGTACAGTGGTCCGGACGCGTGTTATGGGTGTACCAGCCCAAGTTCATGATTCTCAACATGTTCAACCGCCTGGCATGGGGCGGCGTGAATCTGCCAGGAACCGTTTGGGGCCCCCTCACACTGGGGTGGGCCTCCCTGGCCCTGGCAGGTTGTGGATGGCGCTTTCGAGACCTGATTCTGGGGCATACCCCTGCAGGTACCCTCACGCATCCGGTAGTCGTGTATGGATTCCTGGCCACCTGTCAACTCCTGATCTGGATCGGGGCGGATCTGTGGATTGTCAAATTCATGTGGATGGACAACCTGCACCTCTCGGACATCCGGTATACCTTCCCGGCCATTGTGATTACGGTGGGAGGTCTGGCCGGTGGACTGCAGTATCTGGGGAGTCGTATGGCCGTGGGCCGTCGCATCATGCCTGGTGTGATTGTGGGCATTTTTGCCGTGTACAACGTCATGGCGATTTGGGCTTACGTTGATGCTTTCCCGGCGGCGACGTAACACAGTTCCTGCCATTTGCCTGTTCTTGGCTGCCCTGTTTTACCTAATCCGATCCACGACAACCCTGGCAAGAAAACAATGATGACTGTCTGCAGGCTGGCCCTATGCCCGTATCCTGTCGCATGGTGGTAGATGCACCTCTATTCTGCGTGATCTTGCTCTTGCGTTAATCACTCGATTCCACAGCAACCGTATTATGGAAATTGCTTCGCCTTGGAGCTTCGGATCCCGATTCCACAATCCAGGAAAGAGTGCAGGGCAATCGCATCATGTAGAGGAGAATGGAGGCAGGGGATGACCGCAGGTGTCCGAAGCCCACGGTGCGGGATCGGAGCTTGGGGATTCCATTGAGTTGCGTGCTCTGGTCACGGTTTATGGCAGGGGCCGGGAAACGGAGCGGCCCCTGCTGTTGGGGTCGGTTAAAACCAACATTGGGCACACGGAGTGGGCGTCGGGCATGGCCAGCGTGATCAAAGCCGTGCTGGCGATGAACAGGAGCAAGATACCCGCCCCACCTTCATTTCCGCAATCCGAACCCCAATTTCGACTGGGATCAGATGCCGGTGCGCATCACCTCGGAGATGACCGCCTGGCCGGCGACTAACGGTCGGCCTCCACTGGCGGCGGTAAACGCCTTCGGGCTTTCCGGCACCAATGCCCATGTCGTGCTGGAAGGGTATAACCATGCCCACACCCCGCAAGCGGAGACGGAGACTTGTGGCCCGCGGGTGCCCCTCAGCCCGTTGCGGCGGTCCTGTCTGCAGCGCTTAACGCGGTGCCCATGCCTGAAGGGACATCGGCCCGGCGCACGGCCCGGCTCTTGCCCTTGTCCGGCAAGTCTCCCGAGGCCCTGCGGGATATGGTCAGACAGTATCTATCCTGACTGGAGGAGCGCTCTGAGGCACTGGGGAACGGCCCGGCTCTCGAACGGCTGCTGGACGATACAGTTTGGACGGCCGGCGTGGGGCGCAGCCACTTTTCCTACAGAAAGGGTCTGGTCTTCCGGGACGCGACGGAATGCCAGGCCAAGTTGAAGGCGCTGTCCGCAGCCGGGACGGAATTTAACCGACCGGATCGCAGTGCATCCAGAACAGCCTTCATGTATCCTGATCAAGGCAACCAGTGGGTTGGCATGGGGGAGGCCCTTTACAGCACGGAACCCGTATATCCGTGCTGTCCTTGACCAATGTGACCAATGGCTGCGCGCGGAACGGGATACATCGCTGTTGGATGTGATGTTCGGCCGATCCGGCGCCGGAGACGGTGACCTTAACGACCCGGCCTGGGCACAACCGGCCATCTACGCCTTGGAGGTGGCCCTCACCGCCCTGTGGGAAAGTGTTGGCATACGCCCCGACACCGTACTGGGACAGGGCATTGGGGAAGTCGCAGCGGCGCAGGTATCAGGCGCACTTGTCCGGGAAGACGGAATGCGGCTGGCAGCTTCCTTGACCGGACCCGATGTGGCTCTGTATCGAAACACCCCTGCGCCACCAGAACGGACATGGGTCAGCAGCGTAACAGGGCGCGTGGTGCCGCCGTCGGAGGTACGGGACAACGCGTACTGGTGACAGCTGGCGAGCGCCAATGCCCTGTCCCAAGACTGTGTTGACGCTATAGCAGGCATGGGCGCCGACCTGACAATTGAACTTGGACCTCAAGCCGAACCAGACCCGCCATCAGCGCCTGCGGCATCCTGGGCAAAGGATGTCGTCCAGTCAAGCGTCCTGGTTGATAGCAAGCTGCGCCCCTGCCCGGACGCGAGAAACGGTACCCGGGTTTTGCTTGAAGCAGTTGCCACCGCGTGCGAGGCCGGTGTTACAGTTGCGTTCGCCGGTCTCTTTGCCAGGGAGGAACGTCACCGCATCGCCATTCCCGGCTATGCCTTCCAGCGAAGGAGTTTCTGGGTGCCGAACAGCAACGGGACTCGCTAACACACAGTCCCGGATGTCATTGGGGGAAGAAAAGGGATGGTCCTGGCCTCACCGCAGATCACAGGAAAGTCCACGAAGCTGATCAACCGATCCTGGCATGCGTCAAACCTTGCCCTATCCGCAAGTGTAACGTGCCAGCGGCTGTGAGCCTTGATCCAGGATCAGACTGGATGGCGGTGGAAGTTGCCTGGGGGCGACTCCCCTGCGGCTGCAGTGTGTGCCCGGTAACCACCAGAGGGTCTGGTCCCATGGAGCAACCGGCCACGGAACGGGCGACACAATGGTGGACGGGAAAACCAGGTGTCACGCAGCTACTCAATCCAAACGTGGGGATTCCATGCAATTTCCCAAAGGTAGCCCTCTGGGTCGGCAAAGTAGCCGGAGTAACCGCCCCAAAAGGTGTCTTGGGCTGGCTTGATTAGCGTGGCACCGGCGGCCACAGCGATATCCAGCAAGGCGTCCACTTCCTCCTGTGTGCGGACATTGTGAGCCAGGGTGACGCCGGAAAAGCCGCTGCCCTCCATGGCCATACCTACGTCAGCGGCCAGGGCCTGCCGGGGGTACAGGGCCAACCAAGTGCCCCGGTTCTGGAAAAAGGCGATGGACTCGGTGTTTTCGTCATAGAGAGGGAGTCCCAATCCATCCCGGTAAAACTCTACCGCGCGCGGTAGGTCAGTAACGCCCAGAGTAACAATGCTGATGCGCGGTTCCATAGAAAATCCTTTCTCATCCTCGATGCGACACGAACATTCACGATGGATTTGGGGGGACTCTATTCCAGGGGCATTGGGCAAGGCCAAAAGGATGGCAGTTAATTCCCCGACGCACAATGCTGCCTCCATGGCCCCATGCCGTCCATTATAAGGCTTGGGCACCCACCAGGGGGACCACAGCCTTCCCACCTCGGAGTTCTGTTCCCGGACATCAGCCGGCGGTCTGGTGCGAAGAGGGTAGCCACCCCCACCGGACAATGGATCGGGAAGCAAGCAACCCCGTTACCCACACCGTATTGAACTCCATGGCCTGCCCGCCCTGGAATCCCTCGTCTTGTCCCACTGCTCTCCCTCCCGTTGCCCCACTTCGGGTTGCAGTGGCGCGACAGATCTTCATGGCGTCGCCGTGACTCGCCAGGTAGATGCAGGTTGTCCCTGTAGTCGGTGTCGCCCTGCGCCTCCTGTCACCGGTACGGTTTGACGGCACGATGCCGGGCCAGACTCGGCCGTTGCCAGAAGGACGGCCAGGCCCTGCGTCTGTTGTCGTGGTCATGCGTGAGGTCTGTTACTCTGTCCCGACTCCCGACAGAACGTCGCGGCAGAATCCCACCGATCCCTGGGATAAAATGTATTCAAGAACTTTGTCTTGTCTTTTGCATGATGATTGGCTTAGACACGATCCAGGATATACTGAGCAGATGTACTTTTGTTTGAACAGAAGTAGCTTCATCGGCCTGCCGGCCACGGCGCCAGGGAGGCTGTTCTTGCATCCGGGGAGAAACATATGAAAGGCAATGTAACGCGACGTGATTTTCTGCGCTTGACAGGTGGAGTTGTGGGGGTGGCTGCCCTGGCGGCGTGTGCCCCGGCTACGGCGCCGGATGGCGAGGGCATGGTGGACACGGAGCCTGTGATCATCCGGTATGCAGGCTTGGAAGGCATGGGCGCAACTGTGGAGCGCTTTATTCAACCCTGGCTTGAAGAAAACGGGTATGGTTGGGAAAGGGGCTCCTTTGGGCAGCAGGAGCTGACCGACAAGATTATGCAGTCTGTTGCCACCAATACCTACCTGGCCGACATGTTCCAGTTTCCCTCCAATGCCCGTGCGGATGTCATCGCCGCCAATGCCCTGTATCCCATCCCGGACTATGTGCAGGATGCCGTCAATTTCGACGATATCATTCCCAGTATCGTCAATACCCTGACCTGGGGCGGCGAAGTCTATTCCTTGCCTTTTGACGGGGATGTACATTACTACTCCTTCCGCAAGGACCTGTTCGGTGATGCCGCGATTGGGGCAGACTTTGAATCCAAGACGGGCTACCCGCTGAATCCGGAAACCGGCGCCACCACGTGGGACGAGTGGCGTGCCATTGCCGAGTATTTCACCGGCAATGACTGGAATGGCAATGGCGAAGAGGATGATTACGGCATAGCGTGCATGAACAAGCGGGGCGACACCCTGTGGTGGGGGTTCCATTCCCGGGCCACAGCATATGCCAAACATCCTGACGATCCCTCGTACTTCATCGATATAGATACGGGAGAAGCCCGAGTCAACAATCCTGGCTTTGTCAGGGCCTTGACGGAATGGGTTGAGGAAAATCAGAAGTGGGCGCCTCCAGGCGGGACCGGATTTACCTATGGTGATTCTCTCAACGCCATGAATGGCGGACGCGTTACCCAGACCTATAACTGGGATGCCGTTACTACGGCGGTGGCCAGCGAGTTCTCGGTGATTCAGGGCAAACAGGGGTACAACATTTTGCCCGGTTCCTACGAGGTCTATGACCACAAGGGTGGTGGCTGGGATTCGTTCGCGGAGCCCAGTGCAGCTCCCTTCCTGGCGTTTGGCGGTTGGGTCATCGCCGTTTCTGCCTTGACGGATGATTCCGTGATCGAAAGCGTCTGGGACATGTCCATCGAACTGTCCAAACCCGAATCGGGATTGTGGTTTGTGACCAATCCAACCGGATGCAGCCCCTACCGCTACAGCCAGCTGGAAGCGGTGGAAGAGTTCGCTACCGGCACGCTGCAATTGGGTGAGGAAGTAGCCCTGGACTACCTGGATGCGGCCAAGGGCACTCTGGATCATCCCAATGCGGTGACGGACCAGGCATTTGGCGGCTGGGTCCAGTACCGGGATGCTCTTGAACTGGGTGTCTCCAAGGCCCTGGCCAATGAGGCGGATCCGCAGACCGCTCTCGACGAGGTGGCAGCCGCTTTCAATGAGATCAGTGACCGCATGGGGGGCAAGGAACGCCAGGCCGAATTGTATCGACTGACTCTGGGCCTGTAGGAACGGCTACGGCCGTACATGTCTGTATGACGGGCGAAACGCATGCGTTTCGCCCGTCATGATCCAGCTTTGTTTACTGATACAATTATATCTGTTGAGGTTGCACGGAGGGGTATCGGGCTTGCCGCACGAGGGGCTCCTTGCCTCTCCCACGGCGACTCCTGTGGCTGTCTCCACCCGGGGAAACCTGGCCCACATCACTGCCGGACAGGCCAATCGCGATGCCGTGCGCACATGGCCGGGTGCCTGTTGCCCGGGGGTAGAAACCCGGTAGTGCGCCCTGCGCCTGTCCCTGATCCCCCCATGGCGAAACCGGGCCCAGAATGGTAGGCAGCCTCATTGCCCCATGCCCAGTCCACGCAACTTCCTGTATTGCCTGATTGCTCCCGTGAGCCGGTCTGCCGGCGGCGGGAGAAGCTGGGTATACGGTGCCTTTGCCGGGTTTGCGGTGCTGCGACTGTGAAGGGGAGCATCAATGCAAGCACTGTCACCCATCGCATGTGCACTCCGCCGGCAGGAACTGCCGGCAAAGCTGTGGACAGACATCACCGGATGGCGGGCAGCCCAGGACCAGGCTGCAGGAGGATGGACCGGCCTGCCGGTTTTGGGTGTGGTCAGGGGCTGGTAGGATTACCTTGTCATGCCTTGCCCTGAACATGACCCATGCCACCCCAAGGAACAGCAACCATGTCTGTCACCAGTTCAGCCGTCTACTTCACAGGACCGCGGCAGTGTATTGTGCAAAATCTCGATCTGGAATGGCCTCAGCCCGGTCATGTATTGGTCCAGAGCCAGCTGTCGCTGATCTCGACCGGAACGGAACTGACCCTTTACGCGGGAGAATTTCCGGCCGAGTCCGTTTGGGCACGCATGGCCCGTTACCCCATTGCGGCCGGGTATGCGAATATAGGCCTGGTGCAGGATGTAGGGCCCGATGTGGATGCTGGCTGGAAGGGAGTCCGTGTGGCGACCCGGGGACGGCACGCGACCCTGAATGTTCTGCCCGCAACCGGGATTGCACGGGTACCGGCCGGTCTTGCCAGCGAGGAGGCTGTGTTCTTCACGCTGGCCCAAACTGTAATGAATGGCATACGCCGTTCCCGGGTAGGCTGGGGCGAGTCGGTAGCGGTATCAGGCATGGGTATTCTGGGACAGCTGGCGGTTCGGTTTTGTCGTCTGTCTGGTGCACGGCCTGTCTTTGCCATCGATCTGTCTGACAGGCGCCTCCGCAGGTTGCCGCAAGGCGATCCGGGTATTCAGCCCTTGAATGCCAGTAAAGGTATGGAAGTCGTGCAACAGGCCATTGCGGACAAGACCCGGGGCCGCATGGTGGACTGTGGGTTTGAGGTCACTGGATTGCCCCAGACCATACCCGCGGCGATGGCTCTGGTGCGCAAACAGGGGCGCTTTGTTCTGCTCAGCAGTCCGCGCGGCAAGATTGACTTCGATTTCCATGATCTCTGCAACTCGCCCAGCTATACGATCATCGGTACGCACGGTGGTTCCCATCCCCCTGTGGCTACCCCCGACAATCCCTGGACCCGGGAGAGACATACAGAATTCTTCTTCGATCTGCTGGCAGACAAGGAACTGGAGACAGCTTCCCTTTTGACCCGCAAGGCAGATTTCCGGGAAGCTCCGGAAATCTACCGCTACCTGTGGGAAGACCGTACCCGGGAACTGGGCGTAGCCTTCACCTGGACATGAAAGCCCCGGGAACAGCAGGGACGTCCCGCCTGTGGCCGTTTGCAGCTTCCCCCAAGGGTCCGACCTGGCCCTGCGGGCCCCCGTTGGCGTCCGACCGTGGGATGTGGGCAGGGCAGGCCCACGCATGGACGGGACCATGGCAGGAACCGGCCGCAGGGGCAGAACTACCGGGCAAGACCCAATTATTGAACCCGGCACGCTCCTTCCGGTATACTTGCTTTCTTGTCTGTCGTTGATTGAGGGAGAACGCAGGTGGACACTCCGATTCTGCAAGCTGAGACACGTACCGTGGTGGGACGTGGCTTGAACCAGTTGCGTGGCCAGGGCCTGACACCACTGGTGCTGTATGGCAAAACAACAGAACCCCAGCCCCTGCAAGCCGACACGCAATCCCTGGAGCGTGTGGTGCAACAGAGCGGTATGTCCCAGCTGACCGAAGTCAGGATAGGGAACGAAGGCACCCTGGTGCTGTTTCGGGAAATCCAGAGACATCCGGTGCGCCATACCCTTTTGCACGTGGATGCCTATGCCTTGCAGATGGATGAGACACAGGTACTGCAGATTCCCATCGTCACACAGGGGGAACTCTCCTCCTCGATTTCGGCTGAGATGATTCTGATTCAGAACATGGACACGATCACCATCGAGACCTATCCCAACCGCATTCCGGATGTCATTCGTGTGGATCTGGGAAAAATCTCCAGCGACCATAACTTCGTGATCGCAGATCTGGATCCCATTGACGAGGTCATGTTTCTGCACGAACCCGATGAAGTCGTGTTCAGCCTTTCCCGGGCCCGGGTCGAGGAGGAAGAGGTCACTGAAGAGGGCGAACTGGTACCGGGCGAAGCCGAGATGGTGGCGGGAGACGCCGACATGGCTGCTTCGGACATGGACAGCGAAGGCAACGAATAGAACCGGTGCCGCGGCTAAGCGGTGCCTCCGCTATTCCTGTATCTCTGGCGGTACCAGCGTTGTCATGAGGAACTGCAGGGGGTTGACCGGAACGCCCTGAATGCGCAGTTCCCAGTGCAGATGGGGGCCCAGGCTGATGCCCGTGTTGCCCACCCGGCCCAGGATTTGGCCTGCCGTCACCTCGTCCCCCGTGGCTACCGCGATTTCCTGCAGATGCCAGTAGCCGGTCAGAACACCGCGGCCGTGGTCCAGTATCACTGCCTTGCCTTTGGTCAACAGGTCTTCGGCCAACACCACCACACCGGGGGCCGGCGCGTGTACTTCGGTCCCTTCCGGGACCCCAAAATCATGGCCGGTATGAAAATTGACCGGATAGGGTTCGGCCAAATTCCACTGGTAGGTTCGCCGTTGGCCGAACATGGAAGTGGTTCGATGGGATGTAGCCAGGGGATGTTGCCATGCGGCATCTGACCAACGGCTTGCACTGAACCGCTCCCACTCCTCCTGCAGGGCCGCGATCTCCCCAGAGACCTTCTCCAGAGTCAGGGTTGCGGCCACGTCGTCGGGAATGACAATCGTCCTGCTGCTGAACCGGCCCGGGTTATAGATCAGGATGGTCAGGGAATCCACAATCACCACGTCTCCTTGCCCTGTATAGGAAATCGCAAGAGTCCAGGTGCCGGGATCTTGCAGCGGGTGGACCGGAATATGGGTAAAGAACCGCTGGCGGGACGCGTCGGCAGCCGGAGAATCCGGCAGGGGAGTCAACTGCAGCGGTGTATCCTGCCACATGACGTCTGGCGTGATCCCCCTGGGCGCGGTAAGCGTCAAAAAACCTGTGGAACCCTGTGACAGGATTGGCGACAGGGATTCGACTGTCACCTGGCCTATGCGATAGTGCTGGCCGGGCCAGGCAAAATCGGGAACCAGCAGGGGCTGTCCCGGAAAGAGGCGGGTTCCGAGCTTGATCCCATTGATAACGGACAGCCAGGATTCCGGCACCCCCATTTCCTGGGCCACCATGTCCAGGGTTTGTCCTGGAAGAGCGTACCTGTGGAACATGGGCACAAGACCCATGGCAATAGCGGTCTCGACGGGAACGGGCATGAGGACCATTTGTTCCGGAGGCACGGTCTCATCAGGTGACAGCAAGTTGATCCGGGCCGCCCGTTGGGGATCTACCCCATACAACTGCGCCAGTTCTGCCAGCGGCAGGTATTGGCCGGAAACCAGCGTGTGGTGTTCGGCAGGTGGCGGTTGCTGGGCGAATGCCGTCGCGGCCAGATACAGCCAAATCACGCATCCCAGACCGAAGCACATGGACCAGGACAGGGGGAAGGTTCTCCCCCGCCCGCAGTGCTTGCCCCATTGGTCCCTGTCCCCCGGTGTTCCCGGGGATGGATGGACTGGATTCAAGGTGGCAATCGGGTCAGGTGCGGAGTTCTGCGATATAGGGGAGGTTGCGGAAACGTTGCTGGTAGTCAAGGCCATATCCCACTACGAAGGTGTTGGGTATGCGAAACCCAAACCAGTCCACCGGCCAGCCCTCTTCGTCGGGCAAGTCCTTGTAAAGCATGGAAATGTAACGAATGGAAGCTGGATGGAATGCCTGTACCGTCTCGGCAATATGCTTCAGCGTACGTCCTGTGTCCACGATGTCTTCGACGATCAGGACATCCCTGTCATGCAGGTCCAGGTGCTCATGTATGTGAATGTTGACGCGTCCGGTTGAAACCAGGGCGTTGCCATAGCTGCTGGCACTGATGAATTCCAGGGCAGGGTACACCGTCAGGTGTCGCATCAGATCGGTCGCGAAGACCACACTGCCGCGCAGAATGGGCACAATGACCAAATCTTTGCCTTGGTAAGCCTGAGAAACCTCTGCGGCCAACTCTTGCACTCTTGTCTGAATCGTGTCCGCTGAGTACAGAACCGTAAGGTTCTCTAGGACTGTATCGTCACGCTGAATGTCCAAAATTCCAGGTTGGTGCTGGTGCAATGGGCAGATAACCGTCGCATGGGCAATAAAGCTTTGAGGCCGCCCCATGCTATGACTAGGGTACCAGAGATTCCGTCAGACAAGGCATTGCGAGACAGGCTCGGTGGCCAGGAGACGCAGGAATTCGGCGAGTATCATGGCCGTGGCCCCCCAGACCGGGAAGTCCTGAATGGCATAGTAGGGTACATCCACCTCGCGTCCCCGGATAAGCCAGGTCTCCCGCTGTATCCGTGCGGGATCCTGCAGTTGCTGCACGGGAATTTCCAGTATCTGCCTCACTTCATTCGGATCAGGGACAAAGGCATGGGGTTGAGTCTGCCAAGCCAGAAAAGGCGTCACCATGTAATGACTGTTGGGAATATACAGGGGAGTCAACTGACCGATTTTGGGCTACGGAATGGGAAGGCATGCCGATTTCTTCTTCCGCTTCGCGCATGGCAGTGTGCCACAGATCCGGATCACCGCGTTCCCGGCGACCTCCCGGCAAGGCGACCTGCCCACTGTGCGGGCCATCGTATTCAGGGCGGGACAATCAGCGGCTATGTGCAGCCTGTCCTGCCGGAGATACAACAGCAGCAGGACACCTGCCTGGCGCAACGCCCTGTCCTCCGCCTGGGGATTGTTGCGTCGGGGTTGGGGCGCCATGGCCTGCTGGGCCCGGGGCCCTGGCAAGGAATCCTGCATGTGCTGTGGCCAGTTTGTGGGCCAGATGGGAGAGATTCGGCATTCGTCTTGTCGGAGGCCACAGGCAACGCGGTTTAAATCTCTCCTTCAGAAACACGCCGTCAGGTCCGGCACAAGGACCGTCTGGAGGAAGCCGGATTAGCCTTCATGCCATCCTGGATGCGAACCCCATCCAGAGCATAGTCTGCATGATAGCCAGCCAGCATAGCTCATGATACAACCAAAAACCCGGAAAATGCGCGGAGAACATCACATGCAGGTATACCAGGCGTGGTGTAACCTGGTCTTGGACACCGCAGGGGCAAGGACCAATACTGATCACTTAAGCGCAAAATTCTGTTAACTTAAAAGCTAGGCTTAAGGCTATGTCAGTTACTCAAAAGATGGTGCCAGAGGCCAAAATTGAGCAAGGTAGACAGCATTGGGGCAAGGACTAAGGCTAAGTGGGCTATCAGCAATTCCCGACTTTCCGGTCTGCTCGGCGAGTTTAGTCCCCATGGCGCTACGGCATCACTTCGTACACTGTGGCATGCCAGGTTGCCGGACTGTTGTTTGTGTCTTCCCCGGGTCCGGTACCGGGCCTGGGGCCAGGATTACTTGCGCCATTGGATTTCCACCAGACGCCGGGTTTCCGCGTGCAGGGCAAAGCGCTGATCCAGGTGCAGCCCACAAATCCAGACCACACGATCATGGATATCATACAGAACTGGCCACACAGCGTGCAGGGACGGATGGATTTTGCGATCGCGCAACAATCGATCCAGCCGCTTGCGTCCTGCAGTCATGCCCAGCGGTTGCATATATGCCTGTTTGTCCGGCGGGGCCAGCCGCAGAAACGCGCCGGCTGCTTCCAGATGATCCAGATCCAGAATAGCTCTCCAGGGTTGCGCATGGGTGGGCAAGTCATCCGGTGAGAAGGCATCCGTGATCTCGCGCAGGGCAAGAATCCAGTCTCCTACGCGATGCTGGACAGGCAAAACGCTGCATCCGGCCGTATCCCGGAGCCGGATGGTTGCCGGCTCCGAAGCCGCCGCAGACAGGGAGGGGTGATCCAGAACAAAGGGCATAGCGCCAGTCCAGTGCAGGCTGATCAGGATACGAGAAGGTGCCAGACCAAACAGGCGGGGGGCAGGATGATGCCAACTGGACCAGGCCAGATTCTGGAACCAGGGCCACGGACCACCGGAATGGTCAATCTCTTCCAGGGCGCACGCCAGGTTCTCCAGGCGGGCCGTAGAGATTTCCGCCAGTGTGGGATTCAGCCTTTTGCTGACGGTATAGAGGAACCCTGTCTGTTGCCATGCCGGCAGCGACCGGAATTGATCCCGATCCCAAACTACTGCCGAAGGCAGACCGGCAGACGGCGGGAATCCGGTCGTCAGGCGTTGCAGGTTGGCTTCATGCAGTTGCTGGATACTGTCGACCACGGCCGTCCAGTCCTGGCTGCGGCGGACCAAATTGAGGACAAATCGGGGATTCAGGGCTTCCAGAACAGGCATGACCTCGTGACGAATGCGGTTGCGGACATAGCGCGTATCCCGATTGGTAGGATCTTCCCGCCAGGCTATGCCCCAATGGGTCAAAAGGCTTTCGATAGCCGGTCGATCCCAGCCCAGGAGGGGGCGATAGAGGTAAATTTCCTGCTCTGTCGCAAGGGGGGCCCGCGGGCCTGCCGGTGCCCAGAGTTGCCATTCCTGTATGCCCCGCAGTCCATGCAGACTGGTGCCCCGCACCAGATTCATGAGCAATGTTTCTGCCAGATCATGGGCATGGTGGCCGGTAGCCACAATCGGGATCTGGCCATCTGCCGCCAGGGACCGGGCCTGGGCCGACAAGCGGTGATACCGAATACGCCTCAGGGCCGCCTGCCGATTGTGGATGTCCGCGGTCCTGCGCTCTTCCGCCCCCAGGGCATACCCATGAAACGGCAGCTCCAGATCATGGCACATGGCTTCCACAAACTGGGCATCCAGATGGCTGGTAGCCCGTTGCCCATGATCGATATGCATAACATGCAGATGCACGGGAAAGGAATGGGCTACCGCATGGAGGAGATGGAGCAGGAACGTACTGTCTGCGCCGCCACTGACGCTGAGCAGCACCAAGGGTGGCATGCCTGAACGACGAGCCTGTGACAGCCGCAGGCGCACCGCCTGTTGCAGACGTTCCAGCCGTTGGGCCAGATCGGCAGAATCGGTCATGGCGTTAGGCAACCCTGACGGGACATGGCGGGGAAGCACGGGAAGACCCCACGCGACCCCAATCTGGCCGTGCCCGCAGCAGGAAGGCGCACAACCAGACAAGCAAGACGGAAATTCTCCCGATTATGGCATGAATCAGGAGGAATGTGGCATTGTGATCCCATGCCGGATACCTGCAGCCTCCGATGGGACCTGGCAGTTGCCAGGGTACCGGGGCTCAGCGTCCCCCTTGGGGCACACTGTCTGTATGTGGGCGCTGTCTGTCTTGCCTCCCGCAGGTACCGGGGCAGGCCAAGGCCCCACGCGGCCTGATCCAGGGAGAGACAGGCCGGGGGAGCCTGACAAGTGGCGAACAGGGACGGGATCTGGCCCCGGTCACCCCACTGAACTCCAGGGCGCCCATGCCCTTCCGCCACAGGCAGCAGTTCTACAGTCCCGGAGAGTCTCCAGATTATCCGGGGAGCATGATATACTCGTATATCTCCAGGTATCCGTGGTACCGGGGAAGGTGGTCATCTCTGGGCCAAGTCCCGAGTATCGATTCTCCTGAAGGCACACACCATCGACGTCCTGCATCGCATCTAAGGGAGACTGCCCGGGTGTTTAACCCGATTGATTGGTTCTTGGGTCTGTTCTCGTTTGACATAGGAATCGATCTCGGTACAGCCAATACACTGGTTCACGTGATACGTGAGGGGATCGTGATTGACGAACCCTCCGTTGTGGCTATTGATCGCTCTGGCCAGCGCCGCAACCGGGTCCGGGCCATCGGCAAGGATGCCAAGGAAATGGTGGGCCGTACACCTGCCCACATTGTCGCGGTGCGCCCCTTGCAGGATGGGGTGATTTCCGACTTTGATGTAACCGAAAAGATGATTCACCACTTCATCGGCAAGGTGCATGGCAATCGGATCCTGGGGGGAGCCCGTCCCCGGGTTGTGATCGGAATTCCGTCCGGCGTTACCGAAGTGGAAACCCGGGCTGTCCGTGAAGCTGTCCTCAGTGCCGGTGCCCGGGAGGCGCAACTCGTGGAAGAACCGCTGGCGGCCGCCATTGGCACCGGTTTGCCCGTGGCGGAATCGCTGGGTTCCATGATCGTGGATATCGGGGGTGGCACCACGGAAGTGGCTGTCTTGTCCCTGGGAGGTATTGTCGTCTCCCGCTCGATCCGTGTGGCCGGGGATGAAATGAACGAGGACATCATCAATTTCGCCCGCCAGAAGTACAATCTTCTGATCGGCGAACGCATGGCCGAGATGTGCAAAATTGAGATTGGTTCCGCCTATCCTCTGGAAGAAGAGCGTACCATGTTTCTGCGCGGGCGCAACCTGCTCACCGGTTTGCCCGAGGCCACCGAAGTGAGTTCGATTGAGATCCGGGACGCCCTGTCGGGATCCCTGGAAGTGATCGTGGAAGCCGTCCGGGGTACGCTGGATGAAACCCCCCCGGAACTGATGGCGGACCTGATGGAGTTTGGCATCATGCTGGCGGGGGGTGGCGCCCTGTTGCAGGGACTGGGACAGCGTATCCAGGATGAGACACGTATCAATGTGTATGTGGCGGACAATCCCCTGACCTCGGTGGTGGTGGGAACAGGCATGATCCTGGAAAGGCCCGACTATTATCGTGATACACTGACCAGTGTGAGACGAAGGAACATCCGGTAAGGTCGGCGTGTGTTCCTGAGCCCTGTAGCTTCTCTTGCCCGGCATTGCCTGTCCTGACCATGCGAAATGAGACGCGAGGACGACCATACAGCGAACTGGGGGATACGCCTGCTGATCCTGGCGTTGGCGTCTGTCCTGCTCCTCGCCATGTACCAGTCAGGGCAGTTGAATTCCCTGCGCCGGGTCTTGTCCCAGATCACTTCGCCTGTCCAATTGCGTCTCTTTCTCGAGACCAATCGCGTAACGCGTTCCATTACCCAGGTCGCCGAGAACCGCGTGCTGCGGGCCGAATTGCAGCAGCTGCGTACCATCAATCAGCAGTTGGCCGCCGAAAACACGTTGTTGCAGGAGGCGCTGGCCGAAAACGCGCGCCTGCGCGACCAGTTGCGCTACGCCACCGCCAATCCCCGTTTCACGTTTCAGGGCGCCCATGTGGTAGGACAGGTGCTCGGTCATGATCCCCACAGTTTTCTGGACTACATTGTCATTGATGCGGGCAGCTTGCAGGGCGTTGAGACAGGAATGCCCGTGATCACCCCGGAAGGACTGGTGGGCCGCATCGCGGATACGGCGGAAACCACTGCCCGGGTGTTGCTGATCACGGATGTGGCCAGTTCCATCAGCGGTCTCCTGCAGAGCAGCCGGGTCAACGGGCAGGTGGTGGGTACGCAGGGCGGCAAGCTGGAAATGAGGTTTCTGACCGCCAATGATCCGGTGGCCGTGGGCGAAACCCTGGCTACTTCCCGTTTGGGTGGCACCATGCCCCAGGGCATTGCCATCGGTACGGTTACAGACATCGAGGAGCAAACCGAGTCTTCCGCCATTCATGCCCTGATAGAGCCTGCCGTCGATCTGTTGCGCGTGGAATCCGTCATGGTGATCCAGGCCTTCACCGATGTGCCCGATGTCCCGCCCCTGCTGGTATCCCCGGACGCAGGGAACTGAGAGTATCGCCTGAGGACCGTGTGATGCTGCAGGCCCATACCAATATGGCCCTGATGGGGCTCATGATTCCGGTATTGGCGCTGGTGGCCATCGTGCAGGCCGTCATTGGCCCCCACCTGGCCCTGTTGCAGGTGAAGCCCAATCTTGTACTGTTGCTGGTCCTGGCCTGGACACTGATCCGGGGACGCCGTGAGGGCATGTTTGTCGGTTTCCTGGGCGGGATATGGCTGGACCTGCTCAGCATGTCGACCCTGGGCCTGTCCAGCCTGGCCCTGGTGGCGGCGTCCTTCCTTGCCGGCCTGGGACGTCATCAGGTGTTGACCACGCACATCCTGGTGCTGGCATGGACGGCGGTCGTGGGGACATTGGTGTTTTCGACCGTATTTCATTTGATGCTGGCCCTGATCCAGACCACCGGGGTCTGGCTGGAGGAGATGGGTAGCGGCTTATGGGCCCAGATGATCTTCCAAACGGGACTGATGCTCTTGCTGGTGCCTTTCCTGCGCCGGTTGTTGCCGCAGGATCGCATCGCACAACCCTCGCTGGGCTATGCAGGCTAGTGGCACACGTTCCCTCGCCGGCAAAATCGGTGTCCGCCTGGTGCTGCTGGGCTTGCTGACCTTTCTGGTCGGAAGGCTGTTCCAGCTGCAGATTCTGGGACATGAGGTGGTACGCGAGCCGGGCTGACGCCAATCGTTTGCGCACGGTGGCAATACCGGCCCCACGCGGCCTGCCTTTTTGACCGCAACGGCTTGCTTCTGGCCCGCAATCATCCCAGCTATCAATTGGGCATCGTACCTGCAGATTTGCCCAATAACGATCCGGACCCCCTGGATATTGATGAGGAATTCGAGGCCATCATGGACATCCTGGTGGCTTCCGAGGTGCACGCAAGACGGGACTTGAACCTGGAGATCCAGCGCACCATGTTTCGTTCTCTGGGGTATCGCGATTATCTGCAAGTCCTGAACAACCTGGAAATTCCGGTGATTTTCGTTGAAGTCCCGGTGGATGCCCTGGCAGAGGAGGGCGTGGAATCCGATACGCCGCCCCTGCCAGATATCCGGCAGCCAATTCCCATTGAAGGCCTGGCCGGCCTGATCCAGGCCCGGGTGCAGCAGGAACGGCAGGGCAATGCGTCGAATCCCATTCCGATCCTGTTCAATGTGGATCGGGATGCCATCTTCATCATGGCGGAACAAGGGTACCGCCTTCCTGGTCTCCGGGTACTGGAAGGGGGCCGTGCGCGAATATGTGTACGGCGAATTGGTCAGCCATATTCTGGGGTTTCTGGGCCCGATTCCCGAGGACCTGACCGAGGACTATGCCAAAGGGGGATACAACGACCCGAATGAACAGGTCGGTCTTTCCGGTATTGAGGCCACCTACCAGAACCACCTGCGGGGAAAACCGGGCCAGCAGGACGATCGAGGTGGATATTTTCGGTCAGGAGCAGGGCACGGTCGGGGCGATTCGGGGTCCTGTACCGGGGCAGGACATGCTGTTGACCCTGGACATTCAGCTGCAACGCGCGATGTACAATGCCTTGCTGGCGATGGCTACGGAAAAGGAGGCAGACAGCGCCGTGGCGATCGCCATAGACCCCCGGAATGGGCAGATTCTGGGCCTGGTCAGTCTGCCGACGTTTGACAACAATATATTTGCGGAAGGCCTGGGTGAAGCCTACTTCCGCCTGATTCAGGATGAACGCCGTTCCCTCCTCAACTTCGCCATTTCGGGACTTTATCCTCCCGGATCCACCTTCAAGATTGTAACGGCCACCGCCGGGCTGGAAGAAGACGTGATCACGCCCCGTTCGGTCATCGTGGATGATGGGCCTATCTATCTTCCCAATGAATTCTTTCCGGACGATCCCACCCAGGCCCAGGAATTCGTGAGTTGGAATCATGCCAAGGGCTTTGTGCATGGTCCGCTCACCCTGCGGCAGGCACTCGCGGTCTCCAACGACATTTTCTTCTATTATGTGGGCGGGGGCTATCCCCGGCAGTTCATAGGGTTGCAACAGGAGGAGCTGGCGACCTGGGCCAGGCGCTACGGGTACGGCGAACCGACCGGCATCGACTTGCCGGGCGAAGTGCGGTTTGCTGTTCCCGACGATCAGTGGAAGCGCTCCGAATGGTTCAGCAACTGGGTCACGGGTGACAGCTACAACATGGCCATTGGACAGGGATATATGCTGGCTACGCCGCTCCAGGTGTTGCAGAGCGTTATACCCGTTGCCAACGGTGGCATATTGTATCAGCCGCAGATGGTGTTGCAGATCACCGATACCACTACCGGTCGCACCCAGGACTTCATGCCCCGGGTCACCCGGATCCTGGACGTCGATGCGGGTACCCTGGAGATCATTCGTCTGGGCATGCGCGATGCGGTGAATTCCCCTGAGGGAACTGCCACCCGGGGGGTTGTCGAAGGCGTCGTGGTAGCCGGCAAAACCGGCACCGCGGAGTATTGCGATTATGATACGGAACTGCAGGACTGCCTCCGCGACGAGGAAGGCAATCTGCCCACACACGCCTCCTATCTGGCGTTCGCGCCCTTCAACCAACCTGAGATCGCCGTGATGGTGTTTGTGTATGGAGGCGGTGAGGGATCCGAAGCCGCCGTGCCCGTGGCGACCCATATCCTCGACACCTATTTTGTACTCAAGGGCGATGCGTCCCAACCCGGCGATCGCAATTGACAAGGCAGGAAGCGCGGCAGATTCCCATGCAGTACAGTCCCACCCGGCGGCGTATCCAATTCGCGAATCTTGACTGGCTGCTTTTGGGGACCGTGCTGGTGCTGGCGCTTTTCGGCATTGGCATGATATACAGCGCTACGCGCGGGGTCGTGGATCCAGTCCTGCAGACCCGATGGAACGACCAGATTCTGTTTCTGATTCTGGGTATTGCCGCCTTCTTTCTCGGTGCTTCCCTGGACTACCACTTGCTGCAGCTCTTGGGCTTGCCCAGTTTCCTGGCCCTGATCGCCATGCTGGTGCTGGTAGCCGAGGCGGGGGTAGAACAGAACGAGGCGGTGCGCTGGCTCCGCCTGGGCAATACCCTGGTGCAACCGACCGAGGCGGGCAAATTCCTCCTTATCGTCATCGTGGCCTGGTTCCTGAGCCGCTTTTATACGGAGCGCAAGCGGCTGGTGGTTCTGGTATTGGGCCTGGGGGCCCTGGCAGGGCCCCTGTTGCTGGTCTACCGCCAACCGGATCTGGGCATGGTGATCACCATGCTCTTCATCATAGGTGCCATGATTT
Source organism: Caldilineaceae bacterium (assembly GCA_963664185.2). GTDB lineage: Bacteria > Chloroflexota > Anaerolineae > Caldilineales > Caldilineaceae > Bin34. The sequence continues at coordinate 37,964 of CAXXOQ010000030.1, forward strand.
TGGTCAGCGGCATTCCCTTGACCCAATTTCTGGTACTGGCGGGACTGGCCGTCGCGGCGTTTCCCCTGCTGTATGCGACTCTGCAGAGCTACATGGTGCAACGGTTGGCCATGTTTCGGAATCCCGCCGCGAATCTGTCGGCGGCCTTCAATGTTGAGCAGGCCCTCATCAGTGTCGGCAGTGGCGGCTGGTTTGGCAAAGGCTGGACCGAAGGCACCCAAAACCGGCTGTTTTTCCTGCGTGTGCGCCATACGGATTTCATTTTCAGCGTTGTCGCCGAGGAATTCGGTTTCGTGGGCAGCGTTGCCCTGCTGGTGTTGCTGGGCTTTGTGCTCTGGCGTCTGATCCGCACCATGGATCTGGCCGAAGACGAATTTGGCCGCTTGCTGGTCGCGGGGGTAGGGGCCCTGATTCTGTTTCAGACCTTCGTCAACGTGGGCATGAATCTGCGTGTCATGCCGGTTACGGGCATGACGCTGCCTTTCATCAGTTCCGGGGGAAGCAGTTTGGTATCCACCATGTTTGCCATTGGTCTGACCCAGAGCGTGAACCTGCGGCGCAGACTGGTAGCACAGGAAACCTTGTGACACCCGAGGCCACAGGGTTGCCGTCTCCAGGGTGCCTTGATTTCTGTGGGCTGGCCTGCAATGTGCCGGGTAGCGTGCACCGCATTTGTGTATTTGGCCTATTCATGGTATTTTTCTCGTATCATGGCCTGAAAAGAGGAGATTTGTCATGAGCGAGAGAAGCATCAAGGTTTCGATTGAATTCTGCATGCAGTGAAACTATGCCCCTATGGCTGCCCGTGCGGCAGAAGAACTGTTTTCAGAGTTCAAGGGCAATGTCGCCTCCATGAAGCTGATTGCAGCCGGTGGAGGACGATTTGAAGTGGAGGTGGACGGCGATCTGATTTATTCCAAGGCCTCCACCGGACGACATGCGGAAGAGGGTGAGCTGGTGCGGCTGTTTGCCGAACAGACGGGCCTGGTCCCCCAATCCATGGCCGAACCGGCCTGACGTTCCGCATTTGCAGGTAACTTTGTCCCCCTGTCCTGGCCTCCTCCGGGGCAGGGAGGATTCCCATATTGGGGCCGTAATGCCCATGATTTCCTCCAGGCGCTATGCCGCCATGGGGGGATAGCGCAGTTTCCATAATGCCATGGCCGGGCCGTGGATTTTGGCCTGAATGCCCCGTCCTGGTTTGCCGCGCCCTTGGCCTGGAGGCAATGGGGCCCAATGAGACTGTGGCCGCAGTCAGTGCTTGGCAGTCCGATTTGGGGTGGCTGGCCTGCACGTTAGGGACAGATGGGGCTTGAAGGCCATAGCCCGCTCTCCAGGCGGACGGTTGGGAATTGGCGCTGTCTGGTCTGGTGCCTATGATCCCGCTACGGTCAGCAGTTGCACCCAGAACCCGGGGAAGAAACCCATCGCCACGACCATTAGTCCCGCCGTCACCATGCCGATCTGAAGTCCCAGGGTACGTTGGGGCGCAGCAACTTCCTGCTCGGTTTTCCGAAAGAACATGGTCACGACCACGCGCAGGTAGTAATAGGCACTCACGGCGCTGTTGAGTACCACCACAACCGCCAGCCAGGCAAAACCGCCCTCGACAAGGGCATTGAAAAGCAGAAACTTGCCAAAGAATCCGGCCAGGGGCGGAATGCCGCTGAGACTGAAAAGAAACAGGGCCATGAAGCCCGACAGCACGGGCCACTGGCTCCCGATGCCCCGCAATTGACTGCGCTCAATGTCGGTTTCACTGGCTTGCTCGATGGCGACTATGATCACGAAGGCCCCCACATTCATGAAGGCGTAGGCGAACAGATAGAAGAGCGCCGCGTTGATGGAAGTCGTCGTGCCTGGCACCAGGCCTGCCAGGACATATCCGGCATGGGCAATGCTGGAGTAGCCCAGGATGCGTTTCAGGCTGGTCTGGCTGATGGCCGTCAGGTTGCCTACCGTCATGGTCAGAATGGCCAGCAGGATGAGCAGGCCTGCCGTCCCTTCCCAGTTGGTCGGCAGTGCGAGCAGGAAGAAGCGGATGAGGGCCCCAAACATGGCGGTCTTGGTGCCGACGCTCATGAATGCTGTCACGGTGGTCGGCGCTCCCTGATACACGTCCGGCGTCCACATATGGAAGGGAACGAGGCTGAGCTTGAAACCGAAACCCACCAGCAGCAGGGCAAGGCCAGCCCAAAGCAGCACCTGGCCCTGAGGATCGGCCATGGCCCGGGCAATCGGTTCGGCCATTTGGCTGAGACTTACCGTGCCGGTGGCACCAAAGATCAGGGCGCTGCCATACACGAAGAAGGTCGAGGCGAAAGCGCCCAGCAGAAAATACTTCATGCTGGCTTCCGTGCTGTGCGGGTTCTCCCGGAACATCCCGGCCAGGATGATCAGGCTGAGGGAGAAGGTTTCCAGAGCAATGAACAGCACCAGCAGATCAGCGGCCACCCCCATGGCCATCATGGCCCCCGCACTCAGCAGAATCAGGGTGTAGTACGCCCCACTCTGGTGCGTAAAGGAAGATACATAACGCGTGCCTATCAGCAACACGAGAGCCGCCGTAGCCAGGACGATGAGGCGAATGCCAAAACTCAGGCTGTCTGACAGGGCAGAGGTCTGAAACCACAAGCCTGTGCCGCCATCCCGGACCGTGAAGGTGGCCACCAGAGAGGCGCCTACGATCACCAGGCTGAGCCAGCCCAAGCCATCGGGGTTACGGGTTTCCTGGTCTGCCGTGCGCCGCAGCGCATCCACGAGCAATACCAGGATTGCCCCTCCCATCATTATGATTTCCGGCAGTATCGCACTGTAGGTCAGATCCAGCATGCCTCTTCGGTCCTATTGCTGCGGGCCAGCCAAATTATTACGGGAGCCACAGGTCCACGGAGGGGACAATGGTGTCCAGGAGCAGATTGGGGAACAGACCGATGACAAAGAACATCACCACGAGGGGCAAAATCATCATCAGTTCGTACCCGTCAAGATCAGCCAGGACACCGGCACGATTCTCCTGGTGCACAATATCGCCCTGGGCCAGCTTGCGGAAGGCGGAAAGCAGATACCAGGCGGCCAGCACGACCCCCACGCTGGCGACCACGGCATACAGGGGATTGAAGGCCCAGGCGCCGACCAGAATGGTGAATTCACCGATGAAACCGTTCAGGCCGGGGAGGCCGGCGCTGCTCAGGGCTACCACCAGAAACAGGCCGCAGTACACCGGCACACTCTTCCACAAGCCGCCAAAGTCCGCGAACTGGCGCGTATGGCGCCGTTCGTACAACAGTCCTACCATGAGAAAAAGGGCACCGGTGCTCAGACCGTGATTCACCATTTGCAGGACCGCGCCGCTGGTGCCCTGCTGATTGAACACAAACAGGCCCAGCACAATGAAACCCATGTGGGCCACGGAACTGTAGGCCACCAGGCTCTTGACGTCCTGCTGTTTCAGGGCTACCAGGGCGCCGTAAATGATGCCAATCAAGGCCAGAAGCACCATCAGGGGCAGGAACTGCCGGGCGGCATCCGGGTAGAAGGGCAGGGCCAGCCGCAACAGGCCGTAGGTGCCCATCTTGAGCAGAATACTGGCCAGAATGATACTGCCGGAGGTGGGGGCCTGCACATGGGCGTCAGGCAGCCACGTATGAAAGGGGAACAGCGGAATTTTCACCGCGAACGCCAGGGCGAAAGCCAGGAAACCCAAGGTCTGGAACGTGGGGCCTGCCATGCCGGGCAGGGTATCGGCAATGACCAGAATGTCAAACGAGCCCACTTGCCAGTATACGGCGACGATGGCCACCAGCATCAGGGCGGAACCCACGAGCGTGTACATCACGAACTTGATCGCCGCATATTCGCGATTCTCGCTGCCCCACTGCCCAATGAGGAAGTACATGGGGATCAGGGTGAACTCGAAAAAGACATAGAACAGCACCAGATCGAGCGCCAGAAAAACGCCAATCATGGCGGTTTCCATGAGCAGCATCAGGGCCAGATGCTGGCCCAGCCGTTCCGTGACAAAGCGATTGCTGAAAGCCACGGCGATGGGCATGATAAAGGTGGTCAGCAGCACCAGCCACAGGCTGATGCCGTCCACGCCCAGATGATAGGACAGGCCAAGGGCCGGAAACCAGTCGCGCTGTACCGCCAGGGCCATACCACCGCCCGCGGTAGTATCCCACTGGACCAGCAACACCAGACTGGCGGCGAACGTGGCCAGGGTGGTCAGCAGGGCGATCCCTTTCTTGCCGCCGGTTGCGGGCACCAGGGCGAGGACAATGGCCCCCGCCAGGGGCAGGAAGGTTATGAGGGTGAGGAGATCCATCGGATTTGACCTGATCGGTTCCGGTGCCAGCCGGGCTTAGACTATCAGCAGGAAATAGACCACCATGAAGGTGGCCCCCAAAAAGAGCATGAAGGCGTAGGTGGGAATCAGGCCATTGTTCAGGCGACGCATGAAGCGACTGCCGGCAAAAAACAGGCTCCCGCTCCAGTTGACCAGGTGATCTACCACCTGCTGGTCAAAGGCAATGGCCAGCCACTGGCTCAGGGCGTGCATGCCGCGCAACAGACCCCTTTCATAGATATCGTCGATATACCAGCGCTGCCGCGCCAGTTTGACCATGGGTTTCAGGGTGGCCTTGATGGAATCTGTCCAGCTGGCCTTCTGCTGGTAGGCCTGCCAGATCAGCCACAGGCCCAGGAGCGCCACCACCCCGCTGACCACCAGAAGCACAATTTCCAGTTGCGCCGCCGGTGGCGTAAGGTGTCCCAGGACCGGTTCCAGGGCGTGTTCCAGCGTGAGTACGAACGGCAAATTCAGCCCGCCGCCCACAACTGTGAGCGCCGCCAGAATCCACAGGGGAATGAGCAGCAATTTGCCACTTTCAT
>CAXXOQ010000031.1:0-20623 GCA_963664185.2 Caldilineaceae bacterium
GGATTTGAGCATTGCCTGATAGCGGTCATTGCGGCTGAGCATGTCCAGGCGGGCGATCACAAGTGAATGCCGGTCAAAGGGATTGTCTGGGCTTGATGTATTCGGAGTTCCGGCAAAGGTGGTGAACTGCAGACCGAATTTGGCCGACAACTCCCAATGCCACTGCTCTACCAGATTCCCGGGCACAACAATCAGGCATCGCTCTACATCACCTTGGGCCACAAGCTCCTTGAGCAGAAGTCCGGCCATGATGGTTTTGCCTGCTCCTGGATCATCGGCAAGCAGGAAACGCAGAGGGTGACGCGTCAGCATCTCGTCGTATACCGCGGTAATCTGATGCGGAAGGGGTTCAATTTGCGAAGCATGAATGGCGGCAAAGGGATCGAAGAGATGCGCGGAACGAATGCGGTAGGCTTCCAATGCCATCTGGAAGAGATGTCCCTCCGCATCAAAGGGCCACTTGCCCTGAAGCGGTCTACCATTGAACCCGTGGCCATTGGGGGATGTGTCAATCATCTTCCTGTTATCCCTATGGAAAATCCAGGACAGTATATCTGGACTGGCATATGTCGTTGCGCACTGTATTGGGAAAGGTTGGCTTTCCGGCAACAGTCCTGCCTGAGACTGCCATGATCATCCACTGCGCGTATGGTTGCTTTCAAGTCCTGCAGGAACTCGGGCCCACACGGTTTCTGGCTCAGTGCATGCATAAGGTGCTATGGAGAAGCACAAGACCATTTTCCCGGAATTGACCAATACACTGTCATTCCCTTTCGAAACCAATATGCTGAAACTTCAGGGATTGACAGTTGGCCTCAATGGTTTGCCTTTCCTTTTCCTGTATTCCCTCCGGCAACCTGGCCTGGATCTCAAGTTGGACTGTTACCTCCGCTCCCGGTCTGGAGGTAAGATGGGACAATATCTCCTCCGCTATGCGACCGGCCTCTACTCCCAGGCGTTCAGGATCAGCGGGCACGGAGCCAATGAAGCGCCGATACACGGAAGGCGGTATTACAGGAATATTGTCATTGTCTTCCAGGGTGCCTTCCTCTGCACCTTGGTGGTCTACTGCCTCCTCTGCTCTCGTTGTCTCGTCAATCTGCTGCTGGGCAATTTCAGGTTTTACCAACAGGCATTGATCATCCTGTGCAATCCAGCTGTCCGCTTGTCCTGCCAGCACAAGCCCTGTGTAGCATCCCTTGGTTTCATCAAAGCCTTGGGCAAAAGCAAATTCTTCGTTTTGTAGCCGTGAAACAGCGGACTTGATGGCATGCTGCAGGATCCCCTGGTTACGCAGTCTGGGCAAATAGAGGTAACTGCACAGGTCTTCCCAGATGCGCTGAATGGATACGTGTGACTGGTTACGCCACAGATCATAATCATCCAGGAGCATACGCAAACGTATCGGTCCGAGCTGAACGAGAAGCTGTTCGTCCTGGATCAGGCGATGAGAAACGCGCTCGGCCAGATTCCCGGTACCTCCCAAGTGAAATGTCTGCCAGGAGACTGTATCGTTCGCTTCCACCTTTGTGGGGCGCATCACTCTATGCCAAGCCTCGGGCAATCGGGTGCGAACGCTATCATCTGCCGTTTTCCGGCGCCGTTGTGCCAATGCGCTTTGTTGTGGATCCAAGGCCAGACTTTCCCGTTCGTCAATAATCGATTCCCAAGCCAGCAGGGACCTGACAGCTTCATCTACCGATTGCATTCTGGCCTCATCAGCCGCCAGGAACACGAGCATGTTGCGGAAGCGGCGTTGTGCCGAGCCACGGTGCAACAGGATGTCACGACTGGCTTGGTGGGCAAGGCTACGCTGGGCATCTGTTGCATAGGATTGCGCGGGACCGAGTACTACCAGGCGCGCACTGTCAATATCGGGCACATCTGCATTATGTAACGGTGCTACGTGAACACGATCGAATTCCCCACGTCCTGTCAGTTCCCGCAGGTATTTCACGGTTCTGTCAGCGACATCTTCATCCCTGCAGGCTTGCGCTCTGTCTTCAGCCAACTTGGCCACACTGGGCTTGGTGGCAAACCAGGCTCGGGCACCATCCTGGTAAAGGTAGGTAGCCTGAGCAGACAAACGACGCAAGGCGTCGCCAAAGCTCTGGTGGATCTCGCCTGGCTGTGTACTGCCCAGCCGAATTTGCCTTTCATCGATTCCGGGATGCTCGCTGGTTTCAAAGGTGGGAGCCGTGCCCATAAAGAGACAGCGCGCGACCCGCCGCGTGGCCGTATAGCGTCCCAGATTGGGGATGCTGTTGTCGATTTGTCGCGGTACAGAGTTGGTCCCCTCAATATCCTTGTCGAGTACGGCCGTCCAGTCCCGATCCAGACTCTTGAAGATTTCAGCCTGTACTGCACTGTCATCAAGTGGAACCAATGAAGGCAGGATCATGCGGTGGTCGTAGGCGTTTTCCCAATTCACACGGACAATGGTGGCAATCATCCGCAATACGCCGCGTGTACGCTGGAAACGATCCAGACTGCCCCAGTCCTGATACAGCTGATCGAAGAGGGCGGGATGAATGGGATAGGCCTTTTGCATCCGATCCCGGTACTCCGCTTCGCTGCAGCCTGATGGGAATTCACGCTGGGCTTCGCGATAGGTTTGCCAGAAAGCCTCAATGGTCCGATCCCGATCGCGCAGATTTTGGGGCTCGGTAATGGGTTCAAACAGCCGACGGCGAACAATTTCGAAACTCTCATCCGCCGTGGCTGCGCGCCAAGGACTTTCCATGCGCCCAAATATGCTCTCCAGATGCTGGAGAGCCGCTGAGCCTCCTTCACCACCAATTTCAATCTCGGATTCGGGAAGACTGGCCACCAGTACTGTACCAGGGACAGCGCGGGCGGCTTCGGTCAAGCTTTGGACAAAGGTTAGATTGGCATCATACGTGCCTGCAGGAGGCGTCGTCCGGATACGGTAGAGTTGTCGAATGAAGGCTACCCATTCATCGATTAGGATGAGGCAGGGACTGGCGAGTCGCAAAAGCTGTACGAGAGCATTGGACCCAGGGGCCGTGCCACTTTGATCCGCGGCGGAAACCAGATCGTACCCTGGGCGACCACCCAGTTGCCAAGCCAGACTGCCCCACATTGTATTGATGTGGGTACCGTCCGGTTGGGAATCAATGTCGCTCACTCCCCGCATCGTGCCCACAAAAACGGCGCGTTTTACTACAGGCAGGTCTGTCAGTTCCAGTTGACGCAGGAGATCGTCCACCCCCTGGAGGTTCTTGGCATTCGGGCCAGCGCCGCTCATGTGGTACAGGGCCAGCATGGAATGTGTCTTTCCCCCACCGAATCCCGTTTGCAACTCAATTACGGGATCACCTCCCTTGCCTGTAAACCGGCGGGCTGCACTGGTCAACAACGTGTTGAGACCTGCAGTCAAAAAGGTGCGCTTGAAAAATTCGACCGGATTCCCATACTCCGCACGGGCTGTACCCCGGGACACCTGGCCCAAATCGGCCGCGAATTCGGCATCGGTAAAAGTGTCGGACAACACATCTGCATGAGGAGTTACGATGGAACGCCATGGTATACCCCCGGCATGGCTATCCGTATTGATGCCAGCACTGCTTCGCTTGATGCGGTTCTGGCTGGTAACCGTAGTGCGCATCAGTTCCTCATAAAGGCTCACTACAGTGGTAAGCTGTTTGCGGGCCGCGATATCTTCCAGCAATTTTCGGGCGTTTCCTATTGCTTGCAGGGTATCGAAAGACGAGAATGAGCGTTCATGGGCGTAGCTGTTGCGCACTGCAAGCAGGGCATGGGCTGTGGTGCGCGAATCACGGCCCAATTCCGCACGGAAGGCGTCTTCCCATTGAAAGCACAGAACCTTCAATAGCAGATGGCTATCCCACGCAATGGATTCATTCCCTTGTCCCTCAACATTTTCGTACCGTCGTAGCTGAGAGCGCCAGTTTCGCCCCCAGGCTGCCTGCAGACGTCTCTCTACGAAGGGCTGAAGCCCTTCCCGGAGCAAATCAAGAGTTTTCTTTATGCGTTCACTGTTGGAAATAGCCATATGGGTGTCCTGGTGCTGCAAGTGATGCAGGGTCAGTTCTGGACGGAGTGGGAGCAAAAAGAAGATCCATTTTGGCACCGGAAATCCAGTTTTCGATGCAGGGATCTTCCTGTCAACGTAAGCGTCAGGATCAAATGGCCTCAATGATACACGATTAGCGGTGGAATAGCAGATGTGCTGGGCATTCTCTCGGAGAGGCATAGAATATGGAGAATTGCCGCGCAACAAGAACACCTGATTGAGACAACAGACCCTTGGTCAGACAGGCAATGATGGGAAGTATGCAGGGCAAGGGGACCGATGGGAGCGGTAATCCTGTGCGTTAGGCTCGCCCGCAACCGGCAACAGCCCGACAATCCTGTTGCAGTCTGGAACATTGTCTCGGCAAAGCCAGTATCATGGGTTGCGCAACCTCATGCAGATACACAACTTGCAGGTGCACGCCATCGTCTTGGGCCATGCGCAGCCGAAGATCCCTGCCCTGCCACCTGCTCGCTGTCCCCAATCATGGATGGGGTAGGCCGTAAAGTGTCTCAACTTTGTGTTCAATGTGCAATGTGCCTTCCGTAGTGACATTCAATCCCAAGCCTCTCACATAGGGGAAACGGTCTTTCCAATAGCGGCCGTAATCGTTTTGCTGAATTTGGTGCATGGCGGCTTCCGTTGATTCGTTGTATTTGATTTCCATAACACAGGCATGGGTCTTGAATTCCAGGGTTATGTCTGGCCGGCCGCCCAAAACATGCCGTTCCGACACGGCATGAACACCAGCCTGTCGCAACAGGATGTGCAACATGACATGATAGTTCGTTTCATCGGTCATTTTTTCACCCGGGAAATCCGCAAGGAAATCCCTTAGGGCATCACAGAAATCGGTGTATTTTTCGTCCTGCAACAAGTGGCACATCGCTTGTACTGGGTCTTTTCCCCGGTATTGGATATGGGAATTCACCAACTGACGGACAAAAGTATCACGCACTTCAACGTTGGGATAATCCATGCCAGTCTCTGTGTCTGGATTGAGAGTGTAGTATCCAGTCTGCAGCATCAAGGCAGGATAACTGAGGTTGTCCAGATCGTAAGTCAGGCTATCGTCTGCCGCTACTTTGGGGATATCCAGAGGAATGGCGTGCGGTTTCTCCCTGGCCAAATCCACGAGCATTTTCGATGATCCCGAAGACATCCAGTAATGGGCGAATCCCTCCCGGGCAATTCCCCAGGCCCTGGCAGGATGTTGCAGGCTGTGCAGGCAACGCACAAGGGAATAGGGGTTGTACACTTTGGGAGCCGGGGACCATGTACTGAATCGGTAGCCGCTGTAGTGATCCCGCAAGGCATGCATCAGCGCATCCGGGGTCATTTCCAAACCCGCTGCCGCCAGATTTTCTTCCCCCACCGCCACAAGTACGGCTTCATGCCCTCGGCAATCTCTTCTTCGGTGAAGCCACAGATGGCGGCATACACGGGATCCCATGAAAGATCCATCAGATTGTTCAGCGCAGAAAACAGGTTGACGTGAGCAAAGCGGCTGATGCCGGTCAAAAACACCTTGTACAGAAGGTCTTCGCTGGACTTCAGTACACCGAAAAAACTGCGCATGACTTCCAGGAGCGGCTCCTTGTCGATCGTGCTTCCTATCAACCGCACCATGGGGGCATCGTATTCGTCGATCAGTACTACAGGTTCCCTGCCATAATGGAGGAACAGCATTTTGATCAGGAACGCCAATCGGCTACCGGGGCCCGAGGCATCACTGCCTGCGGGGAAGGCTTCGGCCTGTGTCAGGGTTTCCCCATCCAGACCCACATTCACCCCCCGCAAATACCAGTCCTGATACGCACCCGCCAACAGATCCAGCAACTTGCGTTCCAGGCCGGCCCGGGTGGTGGCATGTGTGTCAAACAGATCAAGACGGATAACGGGCCGGGGGGCCTGGCCCGGCGTGTGTCCTTCCAGGTCTGTACCGCCAAACAATGTTTCATCGGCCACGCTTTCCACGGACAAGCATTGTCCGTGGAAGTCGCGTATGGGTTGTTGATCCCCCTGAAAGTAGGCTTCCAGGGTGGAAACCAGCAATGTTTTGCCAAATCTGCGCGGGCGTGCCAGAAACAGGAATTTGCCTTCTCCTATCATGGAGCGCATCAACGGGGTCTTGTCAATATAGAGACCCTGTTGGCTGCGCAAATTCACAAATGAGGATTCGCTGGTGAGCAGAGGAGGCAGAGCCATTTCCCATGTCTTCAGAAGTTACGGCTGTGGCATGTTATATCACAGCCAATCCCTACCCTATCGTATGGCGTGAAATGTTGCCGTGGCGATACAGGTGCAGTCTTTCCCCATCCACCACCGCATAGTACACTTGGGTGAGATCGGTCACCGATCTCCGCTCGCACAGCCTGCCGAAGCAATGCGTCCCCAGGATGTTGTCATGGTGCAGGCTTGGTCACCAAAGCAACACATCCGGGAATGCAAGATGTGCCTGTGGTTCTGTTGCCCGCACAGGTTCACCGTTTCTCCGGATCCGACTTCAAATCTGCCAGGTCAGACACAGGGACCCGTGGGGGGTGCATGATGCAATTAAACGGCAAGACGGCGCTGGTGACAGGCAGTGGCAGTGGCATCGGGCGCGCGATTGCGTGCAGGTTCGCCGCGGAAGGTGCCTCTGTCATCGTTACCGACGTACAGGAGGCGGGAATTGAGGTCGCCAGGGCGCTTGGGGGCCTGTTTCTGCAGGCAGATTTGTCCAGCCGGGACGAGACACGGGAACTGGGACAACGCGCCCTGCAGGAAGCGGGACAGATTGACATCCTGGTCAACAACGCCGGGCTCCAGTATATTTCCCCGGTCGATGCGTTTCCGGATCCTGAGTGGGTCAGGCTGCTCCAAATCATGCTGACCGCGCCCTTCCAGTTGACCAAGGCCGTGATTCCGGGCATGAAAGAGCGTGGATGGGGGCGGATCGTCAATCTGGCTTCCATTCACGGCCTGGTGGCCAGTCCCTACAAGTCAGCCTACATCGCGGCCAAGCATGGGCTTGTTGGCCTGACCAAGACCACCGCCCTTGAAGTGGGGACATATGGTATTACGGTCAATGCCATATGTCCCGGCTACGTCAATACACCGCTCGTGCAGAATCAGGTGCAGGACCAGGCACGGACCCTGAATCTGTCCGAATCGGCCGTGATAGAGGAAGTGATGCTGGGTCCGATCGCCATCAAGCGCCTGGTGGAACCCGAGGAAGTCGCACGCATTGCCCTCTTCCTGGTATCGGAAGGGGCCCAGTCCATTACAGGATCCACCCTCACGATCGATGGCGGCTGGACAGCGCGCTGAGCAGGGACACGCGCAGGCATTGCCCCTGTTTCTGCCCCCTAATTGCCGGACTTCTCACCACTGTCAGCCCCTTGGCCCTCCGATCCGTGCTCACCGCCTGATTCTTGGCCTTCACTGCCCGCTTCCACCTGTGCGCTGCCTACTTCGGCATGGGCGCTCCACGTGGTGAAAGGCTGTTCCCCTGCGGGCATCTCGATATTCTCCTCCTGTCCCGGTACGAGATCGATCGGCGGTGTGGGCCCCAGTTCGATGCCGTTGGACAGATGGACCTCCACACGCACCTGATCCAGGGTGGTGTCACTGACATTCATTACCGTCCCCAGGAAGGCGTTGCGTTCGGCATCGTAGTGCAGGATCAGGCGGGTGCCGGCCCGCAGCTCGTCGTAGATCTGATCCAAAGTCAGCTGCTGGGCGGACTCTTCCCCAGGCAATGCATAGCTGTGCGGCCCACACACCGGGCCCGATGCAGTGTGCGGCGCAGGTCCACCGTTCAAAACGATCCAGGCTACCGTATCCCGGGCCGGGCAGTCAGGCCACAGTCAGGGCAATACGCTGCGGTGCCACGGTGTATCCAGGTATTCACCCCCGCCTTCCATCTGTGTGCGACTATGCCCAAAGTGCAGAGATCCGTCGCCGCGCAATCCCGGCGCCTGTTGCGCGCTCAGGGATCCGCCCTGACGACCTGAAACTGGCCCACGGTATATTCATTGGGGAAACCTTCCGTATGGCTGTCCGGCAGCCTCGCATGGTCCTGCCAGAGCGGACGCATCCAGGTCCACGGATTGTATAGCCCGATCACGACCGTGCCGGTGGTACCGGGCTCCACATGTGGGGGCAGAAAGAACGAAATGGCTTCTGTGCGCGTTTCGGAGACAGGCCACTGGCTCGTAGGCCACAGACCGCCCCCGGGTATGCCGTCGTATTGGGCCAGGATGTGGCCTGCCGCGTCCCGCACATGCAGGAACAGGGCGTAATCCTGTGAGACGGGATGCAAGGCCCGCAGGCGGATGTGCACCCTGTGCCATGTACCCGGCTGGAGTTGCAGGTCCATGCCGATCCCGATGAGATGAAACTCCGGGTGGGCCAGATCGGGCCCACTGTGGGCGTCCGCAGGGGTGAGCGGCATCCATTCGTATTGCGTGACGGGCGGCGGGCGGTACGCTTTGGCGATAATCCAGGAAGGTGTGATCACGCACAGGGCCAGCAGCATGACGGGCAAGCCCCAGGCCAGTTTGCGGAGTTGGGCCGGCAGCAGGGACAGGGTCGCCCCTGTACCCAGAGCCAGGGCCGAGAAGGCCGGAAACAGGTAGCGTCCCTGGGCGGCGGGCGCTACCAGCATGAAGCGGAACCACGAAATGAAGAGAAGGCCAAACCACACGGCAGCCAGCACGGTGTAGACCATATGGAGGTTCTGTCCCCCACGGCGATGCCGATCCCAGTCCCGTATCGTACGCCCCAACCAAAGCACCACCCCGGCTGCCCACAGGGTGGAGAGGCATGCCAGGCTGACATACACCCAGGAGGGATAGGGAACCGTATTCCATCCAAACAGACCCCAGAAATTCTGGAACATCAGGGGCAATTCGGTGCGGAGATCGGAAAACCGGAGGGGGACGGGACGGAGGACGATATTGGCCTCCCAGATATTCCAGGCCAAAGGATCGCCATACATCCAGACATTGCGGCCGAACCACCATCCTGCCAGCAGGAGTACGGTGACCGCCATGCGCCATCCCACAGTCCAGAGAATGCGCACCTCCTTCTGCTGCCAGGCTACCCAGGCCACGGCCAAACCGGCCAACCCAACCAGCCCCAGTGCGATCAGCTTGGACAGCAGGGCAGCGGCGAGCAAAGCTCCCAGCTGCCAGGGCGTTCGCTGGAAGCACTGGTGGCGGTCAAGGTCGGGGCGGCGGCATGCCTCCAGCCAAACGGCGAGCCGCCACACCAGCAGGCATGCCATCGCAGTGACCAGATTGTCGTTGCTGGCGGCACCCGATATGAAGACAAACTGGGGTATGAAGCCGCACAGGGCCGTGGCCAGCAGGGCCAATTCATGCTGCAGGACCATCCGCGTGAATCGATACACCGCATACAGCGTCACGCAACTCAGCAGGACCGACAGGCACCGCAGCACATGCAGGGCCAGGAACTCCTTCTGCCAGGGCCACCCATCCTCCGCATGCGGCAGGAAAAAATTGCGGTTGACCGGTGTATGGACCGCGCCTACCGCCGCAAACGGGTTGACGCGGTGAGCCGTGACGGGAAAGCTGGACTGATCGATCCAGAAGGTCAACCCTGCGCCCAGCAGGTAATACAGAGGGGCCTGGACGCCCTGCTGGCGCCACAGACCGGGGGTGTCCGGGGCCGACTGGGGCAGGTCATACCATGTGACAACATGCTGCACAAAGGCGTAATGCTGGAATTCGTCCGGGGTTTCAAAAGCCGGCACCCGTACGCTGAAATAGCCCGCGATCAGCAGGAAGACCAGAAGCAGGGCGCCAACATGCCACGGGGCCCTTGATCCTGACGGGACACCGGTCAGGAATGCGCGGGGCTTGATCACAATGTGGCTTCATCCGCTCTATGGAACAGACCCTGTGGGGGCGCAGGCAAGTGCAGGTACCTGTTGTACCGTCATCTGCGCACAGTACTTTTCATCCTGTTGCCTTTCGGGGCTTGGCTTTCGTCCTGACCGTGGAAGATATGCCCTGCCTGACCATGGATAGTGCAACCGGGTCAGCTCCCTGGTATGACAAAGACGCCAGGCAAGACACAGGTACCAGTGCCGGGACGGAGAAATCCTGACCGCTGACGGGGGCATCCGTGCCTGTTGCCGGGCGCATGGGGAAAACGTCGCGGGCAAGGCAGGGAAGTCCCTGACCACGTGTTTTCTGCGTATCGTTCTGCCTGTCCTGTGGCCCATGACCCTCAGGCGACATCAATCCGCAATTCCCCATGTCGGCCCACGGTCAGGTTGTCGCCCGCATGCAGTACCGTGGTGCAGGTGGGTTCTTCCACGATGGCAGGACCCGCCAGGGTGAACCCAATAGGTAGGGCGCTGCGTTCATACACGGGATACGTCTGTCTGACGGGAGAGTCCGCCAGGGCCACCGCACGTTCCGCCTTGGGAGGAGGCGGCAGCGCGGCCGGATCGGCCTCGCCTGCCGGAATCCGGGGACGCGGCAACAAACCGGTGGCCCGCAAACGCAATGTCACAATCTCCACCGGGTCATCCATGCTGTGCCCATAGTGGCGATGATGCAGGGCATTGAACTGGGCAATGAGGTCCGGCAGATCCGCCTGCGTGATGGCGT
Source organism: Caldilineaceae bacterium (assembly GCA_963664185.2). Classification (GTDB taxonomy): domain Bacteria; phylum Chloroflexota; class Anaerolineae; order Caldilineales; family Caldilineaceae; genus Bin34. The sequence continues at coordinate 10,684 of CAXXOQ010000031.1, forward strand.
GGGGCGGCAGCGCGAGAGTTACGGCATGTTCCTGGCCTACATAGCGCATTTCGGCCATGGGTTCAAACAACTGCTGGTCGGGGGCAATCCCATCCGCGGTCAGCGCCTGGACGGCTTCCTGGCGCAAGGTTTGGCGAATCTGGTCAATGCGGTCCAGCGCCAGCGAAGCCGTGCCCGCCACGTAGGTTTGGGCAAAGTCATGGGCCACATCGACCATGAGCATGCCAAAAGCCGAGAAATGCGCGGCGCCGGGCGGCACAATCACACTCGGTATGTCCAGTTCCCGGGCGACGCTGGTCGCCAGCAAGGGTCCCCCACCTCCAAAGGCAAACAGGGCAAAATCATGCGGATGATGGCCTTGCTCGACGGAAATCTCCCGTACGGCCCCGGCGATCTTGACGGTGCTCAGACGCAGAATACCGCGGGCCACGGCCATGGGATCCAGGTGCACCCGTGCGGCCAACGCCGCCAGGAGTGTCTGCATGCGATCCTGGTGCAGGGCCATGGCGCCGCCCAGGAAATTGCGGGCATCCAGATAGCCCGCGGCCAGGGCCGCATCGGTAACCGTAATGTCCTGCCCGCCCTTGCCATAGCAAACGGGACCGGGTACGGAACCGGCGCTCTGGGGGCCTACCTGCAAATGGCCGCCGTCGTCTACCCAGGCAATGCTGCCACCCCCGGCACCGATGGTATGGATATCAATGGAAGGTTTGGAGATGGGCAGGGACTGAAACACCTGGGTATGCATGAACCGGGGCTGGTTGTCGGTGATCAGGGAGGTGTCCAGGCTGGTGCCGCCCATGTCCAGGGTGATCAGGTTGGGCACACCGATTTCCTTGCCGAAGGCCGCCGTACCGATGACGCCGGCTGCCGGACCCGACAGGATGAGCTGGATGGGTTCCTGCCGCGCGGAATCCACCGTCATGACGCCGCCTCCGGAGCGGGTCAGCAGAAACTGCCCCTGGAATCCGGCCTGCGTCAAAGACTGCTGGAGATGGCCCAGGTACGTGCGGGTAATGGGCTGGACATAGGCGTTGATGACCGCCGTACTGGTACGTTCGTACTCACGGTACTCGCGGCTCAGGTCGCTGGACAGCGTCACCGCGATGTGGGGACAGACTTCCTGCAGCACGTCTCGCATGCGGCGCTCATGCCGGGGGTTGGCATAACTGTGCAGGAAACAGACGGCCACGGCATCCACACCGGATTCCCGGATGCGGACCGCTGCCCGGCGGGCGTCGTCTGGATCAAATTCCGCCAGGATCTCGCCCCGGAAATTCAGGCGTTCCGTCACCTCGAACACACGGTGGCGTGGTACCAGGGAGGCCGGTTTGCGGTACTTGAAATCGTAAATCGGATCCCGGTCGGTACGTCCCAGTTCGTATACGTCCCGGAACCCCCGGGTCGTCACAATCGCCACCTCCGCCCCGGAACGGGTTAACAGGGCATTGATGCCCAGCGTGGTGCCATGAATAAAGTAGCTCACATCTTCCGGGGGCACGGCGGCCTGGCGAAAGCCGGCCAAAACCCCCACCGCGGGATCCGCGGGTACGGTTTCGACCTTCTCGAAACGATAGTCACCGCTCTGCTCGTCCAGGATGGTCACATCCGTGAAGGTGCCACCGACATCCACTGCTACATGCACGGGCGTACTCCGTTCTGTACAATTTTCTGCTTGGGGGAAGGGGCTAATCCGTGGCGACGGTTGCGCTGCGCAGGGCCGCCGTGGCTTCCTGATCCACCTGCATCCGCTCCGGATCGATTACGACCTGATAGATATCACGGGCGACAGGCAGCGACACATAGTCATTCTGGACATCCTCCCGTACCGCCTGCGGATCCCGCAGGGCCGGATTGCCCCAGCCACCGCCACCGCCCGAGTGGTTTACCAGCACATCGCCCGGCTTCATCTGTTCATGGATGGACCCGGTGACCTGCTCCTCAGCGGTATGCGGGCGTACAATCACCTGGCCATTGGCACCATCATGACCGCCGGCCATGCCCCACGGTTGGGTCCGGGTCTTCTTGACCAGGGTCAGGCAGGCCGCTTCGGCCAGAAAGCGATAGCTCCGCGTGATGCCCAGACCGCCCCGGAATTCGCCGGGGCCTCCCGTATCCTGGCGAATGGCGTAATTCTCGATCAGCCAGGGCGCCTTGGTTTCCAGGACCTCAACCGGGTTGTTGCGGCATCCGGGTTCCGACAGATGCATGATGCCGGTTTCACCGTCGCCGCCCGCATGGGCCCCGAAGCCCACACCCTCGTTGGTGGCCTCCAGCCAATACTGGCCGGTATCCGGATGGATACCGACTCCCATCACATCGAACACATCGCCGCCCGAGCAGGCCGGGATCAGATCGGGCATGCCCTGGGCGAGGGCCTTCGTGATGACCTCAGGCGCCAGCAGCGAGGTCCAGAGGGTGAAGGTAGGCGCTGGATGTTGGGCATGCATCACGCAGCCCTCCGGGGCAATGACGCGCAGGGGACGGAAATTGCCTTCGTTGGCGGGGGTGTCCGGGGTCGTCACCGCCTTGAATACCAGGGCGCTGATCCCCAGGGTGGAGCCAATGGGCAGATTCAGGGGGCCCTTGACAGCATCGTCGGAGCCGGTCCAGTCCACAATCATCTCATCGGCCGTCACCGTGACGGTGGCTTGCATCTTGACGAGCCGGTCCGTGTCAATGCCATCATCATCCAGGAAATCGTGCGCTGTCCAGGTACCATGGGGCATGCGGGCCAGGCGGGTGCGGGCCAGGGTTTCCCCATGATTGAGAATGGCTTCCACCACCTCGCGATACGTATCCAGGCCGAAGCGGGCCACCAGTTCCTGGACCCGGCGTTCCCCGGTCCGGCAGGAGGAGATCTGGGCGTGCATGTCGCCTATCACGCGGTCCGGCATCCGGGTGTTGAACCGGATCAGGTTCAGTACCTGTTCGTTGAGCACGCCCCGTTCGTAGATCTTGCTGCAGGGCAGGATCAGGCCTTCCTGGTATATCTCGATGGTGTCCAGGCAATATCCCGCATCTTTCTGGGACAGATCCAGCCAGTGCTGCTTGACCGCCGTGAAACCCACCAGGACATCTTCATGGAATATGGGGGATACCGCCAGCACATCCAGGATGTGGGCCGAACTCCAGTAGGGATAATTCAGCAGAATGAGGTCTCCCGGATGGAAGTTCTCGCGTCCGACGAATTCCACCATTTTGCGGAGGCCGTAGTCATTGCCCCGCGTGAACACGGCCAGACCGGGCGCTTCCGCCAGCAACCGGCACTGGGCATCGTAGATCCCCAGCCCGAAGTCGTGGATCTCGTAGATGATGGTGCTGTACGAGGTGCGGATCAGATTGCGGCTCATTTCCCGCGCGGCTGACAGCAGGTAGTTATGAATGACTTCAACCAGAATGGGATCAGTGCGGCTCATGCGAAAGGAACCCTGTATGGAGGAATGGCAGGTACGGCCGTTATGCCTCAGGATAAACCCAAACCATGCATCCACGGCGGTATCTCATGTCTCATCATAGCAGGCAAGTGCCATGGGACCATCGCAACGCACCGTTTTTTGCTCCCTTGGCAACGCACAGGGCCTGTCAAGGCCGACAGGACCGCAACCTTGCGGGTGACCTGAACTGTACGGGATGGCGGGCAGGTTATCCCGGCAATTCCAGCCCCGGGGCGTCCGACTCCTTGCCGTCCTGGAGGCGTGTCAACAAGCCGGAAGAGGCCCTGTTTGTCCCCGGTGGCTGCCTGCCGCCTTCACGCCTTCACGCATCCTCGGCCGCCAAGCCCGTGAAGTCGTCATTTTCGTATTCGGGACTGCACGCCGGTAAACTGGCAGGTTCCCGTTTCAACCCAGGGCAAACCGATGCCGGAGAGAGATACATCCTATGACACTGACCGCGGGTCCTGTTGTTTACGAGTCCCACATGCACACTACACGCTATGCAAACATGCACAGGGCACTCTGGATGAATATGCCCAGGTGGCCTGCCAACGGGGTCTCCGGGGCATGACCGTTACCTGTCACTGTCCCCTGCCGCAGGGCATCGATCAGGCAGGCCGCATGAGTCCCGGGCAGCTGGAAGAATATGTGGAACTCGTCACGGCCGCGGCCGGTCGCTGGCAGGAGCGCCTTGATGTCCGTTTGGGTCTTGAGTGTGACTACATGCCGGCATTCGTGCCCTGGCTGGCAGAACTGCTTGACAGTCAGAATTTCTCCTATGTCCTGGGTTCTGTCCATCCCTTTGCCCGCTACTATCAGGAAGCCTACTTGACGGAAGATGTATTGGCCTATCAACGGCTTTACTTCCAGCATCTGGCCGAAGCGGCGGAAACCGGCCTCTTCGACTGCTTGTCCCATCCCGATCTGGTCCGGCATTTCCAGCCCATGGCCTGGAGTTTCCCGGCGATCGCCGCAGATGTCGCCCGGAGCCTGGATCGCATCGCCGCGACGGCTGTCTCCATGGAACTCAACACCCGGGGGCGCCGCATAGGCAACCAGGACTTCAGTCCAGGCCGCCTCCAATTGGACATGATGTATGAACGGGGCATCACAGTGGTGCTCGGTGCAGATGCCCATGCCGCCTCCAGCGTGGGCGACCAGTTTCCGGAAGCGCTGGACCTGCTGCAGGATGTGGGCTATACGCAGGTGTCCCTGTATCTGAACCGGCAAAGACAGGATCTTGACATCGGGATAGCCCAGGATTCCCTGGCCCATGACTGATTCCCCCCGAGCCAGCTGGACTGTGTATGTGCTGTTGCGGAAGCCAGGTGCGCATGTTGTTTGTACCCCAATTGGGGTACATCAATAGGCAAGAGAATACGGAGACCGTCATGGCCAAGACGGCCATGATCCGGGCGCGTGTCAAACCAGAGTTGAAGCATCGCGCCGCGGAAGTTTTTTCGGAACGGGGGGTTGCCCACGGATGCCATTACCCTGTTTTATGCACAGGCAATTTTGCATCAGGGCCTGCCTTTTGCGGTGAAGAAATCGACCTCAGCCCTTATCCGGCGACGGGTCTTCTTTCTGGGAATGCCCATATTGAACCCAACGGGCTGTTGATCCGGGAGCAGCAGAAAGAAGCCCTGAGGCTGGTGCGAACCGGTACGCATGCAGGCTTGTTCATCTGATCCGGGATGCTGGCATAGCATCCCTGTTTCGTGGCTGCGGTCCGTGCGTTTCGCGGCATTGTGGGTACCGGGTATGGCATACTGGAAAACAGAAGATTCCCGGCAATGTGGCAACTATGGAGATAGTTCCTTGCCGGGAATCCGGGGTTGATGCAGGCGAGGCAAAGGACAACACATGGAATACCGAAGACTGGGCAGCAGTGGTTTCAGGATTCCCCTCTTGGGATTGGGGGGCAATATCTTTGGCCGCCAAGGGGCGCGATCCCATTTTACGGATCAGAACGAAACCGCCCGGATTGTGTACAGAGCCCTGGATCTGGGGGCCAACTTTATTGACACCTCCAACAGTTATACCGGCGGTGATTCCGAAGCGTTTCTGGGCCAGATTGTGGCAGGCCAGCGGGACAAATTCATCATCGCCAGCAAGGTGGGCTGGGAGCCCAATCACAAGATCGCGGCGGGTTACCAATTGGGGCCCAACGAAGCGGGCCTGTCGCGGGGACACATCATGGACAGCATTGATGGTACGCTGCGTCGGCTCCGCACCGACTATGTCGATCTGTACTATGCCCACAAACCGGATCCCACAACGCCGCTGGAGGAGACCTTGCGGGCCTTTGATGACCTGGTGCGTATGGGCAAGGTCCGGTATGTGGCCTGTTCCAACTTTGCCGGATGGCAAATAGCGGCCATGAGCGAGATTTCCGCCCGTCAGGGCTATACCCCCCTGATGGCCAGCCAGTCCCTTTACAACCTGTTTGATCGCCAGCTGGAACGCGAGATCGTGCCCGCCTGCCAGCAATACCAGTTGAGCATACTGCCCTATTCGCCACTGGCCCAGGGCGTGCTGACCGGCAAGTACAAGGCCGGGGAACCGGCCCCCAGGGGTACCCGGGGGTATGGCAACACCAGTCCCCGTTTCCAGGGCTATATGACCCCGGAACGTTTGGCGGCCATCTCCGCGCTTGACAGCTGGGCCCAGGATCACGGATATCGGGTGGGCGATCTGGCCTTGGCCTGGTTATTGGCGCAACCGGGTGTGACATCCGTCATCAACGCCGTAACCAGCGTGCCGCAACTGGAGGCGAATCTGCGGGCGACAGGCTGGCAATTGACCCCGGAGCAATTGGCCGAAGTGGCAGCGCACATTGATGCCCTTGCCGATCGCTAAGTCCAGCTGATCCGGGTTTTGTCTCTCTTGCCCTGAAACCCCGTGTGGCCGGGCCCAGCCTGGGCCCGGTGTTTGTCGGCCCGAGTCCCCTTCCCGTCCCGGCGGGACGCTACAGGCTGATGGCAGTCCCCGGGCTCCTCATCAGGCCTGATGCACCTTGAATGCGGGGAAACAGGACTGGGGGCCGTAATCCCCATGCCTGGAAGTTCTGAATCTTTCAGGCGCCATGCGCGCTGCAGGCAGCATCTGTTGGCGTGGTCAAGCCAGGGCAGACGGCACTGGGGAAAGAGGTGATTTCAGGTTTACCCATCAGGCAGCCGGTCTGACTGTGGTCAAGTCAGGATAAGGGGCCTGCGCTCGGTTGGGCCGTAACAGGTGCTGGACGGTCCAGGCGGACAAGCATTCCTTATGTCACGGCACGACAGCCGACAGGAGGTATGGGATCGTTCTATAATGCAGGTCAAAGCTTACGATCACGGAACGGGTGTGTGAATGCCAGCGCGCTTGCCTTCCCTGCATATCACGGAATCCGAATACATTTCCATTCGCCGCAAACAGGGCCTGTACGTAGACAAGACCCATCACTTCGCCACGTTGTTGGCGGAGGACCACAAATATGTGTTGCTGGCCCGCCCGCGACGTTTTGGGAAGACGTTGCTGATTGCCACCCTGGAAGCCTATTTTCAGGGAGACTTGTCCCAGCGCAGACAGGTACATGCGCGGGACAAGCCAGCCCCACCTGCCAAAGGGGATCCAGAGTACCTGTTTGCCGGTACGTCGGTGGAGAAAGTGGCCCCTCTGCAGCCCATCCATCCCGTCATTCGATTGAACATGGCGTACGCTGCGGCAGATACGGTGGATGCACAGGTGCGCAAGTTGCGGGCGCACCTGGAAAGGATTTACACCCACTGGTATCGGCGCGGAGTCAATGTGGGATTGGAACCCCGTGATCCGGCCTTGAACCGGATCCGGTTTGAGGATGTCTCCGATCCGGCTCTGTATCTTACGGACCTTATTGATTATCTGGGACAGCATTACGGGCAGCCGCCCGTCGTCCTGATCGATGAATATGATGCCCCCATTACCCACTTGGTAGGCACCGACATACCTGCAGCCCCTCACCTGCGGGCCCTGCGGGATTTCTATGGGGTTCTCAAAGCCAGCGAAGATGTCCTGCGGTTCGTCTTTATTACGGGAATCAGCCGCTTTGCCCAAGTCAATCTTTTTTCGGCCCTCAACAACCTGCAGGACATTACCCTGAATCCGCTGTACGCCGATCTGTGCGGTTTCACGGAATCAGAGATCCGAAACTACCTGCAACCTTACCTGGAAGTGGGAGCGCAACATCTCGGTTGCCAATCTGACGATCTGTTGGCCGAATTGCGAGACTATTACAATGGCTACCGTTTCAAGCTGGCGGGCAAAGCAGACAATGTCTACAATCCGTTCTCCCTGGCTGCCTGTCTCAACGGTTTGCAATTTCAGGAGATTGCCGAACAATGGCAGGAACTGGGCTGGCCCAATTTCTGGGCGGAATCCGGCACCCCTGAATTTCTGGTCCGTTTGGTGAAGGAGGGAAGGTTTACCCTGTCCCGGGAACTGCCTCCACTGGATGGCCTGTTTCACGTTGCCTACAGCCTGGAGGACCTGGATTACCGTACTCTGATGTGGCACACGGGGTATTACACGTTACGCCAGAGCGGCCGATCCCTGTATCTGGCCTATCCCAACAAGGAAGTGAGTCTTACCTATGCCCAAAGCCTGTTGAAACTGTATGCAAAGATGCCGGACTACCATATCCTGCGTGATCTGTTTGCGGCATTACGGGAAGAAAGTTATGACACTTTCTGTCACAAACTCACTACCTTCATGGCGGGGGTGCCGGGAGAAAAGCTGCAAAAGGAGACAGACTTTCACCTGGTTCTGCATGCCCTGTGCCAGTTGATGCAGGCAGACTTCCAGTCCGAAGTCCACGAATGGGGTGGAAGGTCCGATTTGGTGGTGCAGTTCCCGGATCATGTTTGTGTGATAGAACTGAAATATCAGGAGACTGCCGCGGCCGCGGTACACCAGATCCGGAATCACACTTACGGACGGCAGTTTCATGACGGTATCCGCCGGGTTGTGGGGCTGGGATTGAATTTTGTCCCGGGCAAGCATCACGAGGGACCCCGCATTCAACACGAGGCCGTGGAACTGTACCATCCCGGGCTCGGTGAAGCCGCAGGACGGCCCTGATCAGAGACTGGCAGGCTGGTGCTGTAGTCCCTGTCCACGGCCAGAAAGAATCCGCCTCCAGCCCTGTCTTGGCCTGGGAGCCACACGAGGGTTAAAGGCCCTGGGTTGCTGTCGCGACCAGGTTCTCCGATCGCCCCACCCTGGCGGATGTATCCGGGCTATGGCAGGATCCGAATCCAGAGGCAATCCCTACCGGGATCCGACCCGCCGGGAGTCTGCCCCCATGGTCAGCCATGGATCGGGAAATAGGCTTTCCCTGCCCCTGTCAGGCAGGACTGGTGATGCTAAAATACCGAGGACGGAACGAAGATTGGCCTTGCGGCTGGAGATGCCTTGTTGCCTTTGCGCATAGACCCATCTGCCAGCGATTTCCTGGTGATGCGCCAGGAGAATGTGCTGTATGTGGACAAAACAGCCCAGATCATCTCCTTCCTGGGCAACGGCATGGCCCAGTTGTTCACGCGTCCCCGACGTTTTGGCAAGAGCCTGTTGCTCTCGACCATCAAGGCCATGTATGGGGGAGATCGCTCCCTGTTCAAGGCGCAAACACCGGGTGAGGCCGACCTGGCGGTGTACCGGGACCCGGCCTGGGACTGGCATGCCCGACCGGTACTGCATCTTGATATGACAGCTATGGGTCAGGAAGACGGCAGTATTGCCTCAGGCCTGATCGCGCAGGTCGCTTTCGTGGCAGGACAACTGGGCATGGAAGATGCATACGACAAGTCTTCTCCCTTCCCCGCCGCACACCTGCGCAGTCTGCTGGGAGCCCTCTATCGCAGCCAGATGGCCTTGGGGGAGCCGGACTATGCCCGTATTGTCGTGCTGGTGGACGAATACGATGCGCCCATCCTGGATTACATGCATACGGAACAGGCAGCGGCCATACGGGCGGAACTGGCAGATTTCTACAGCGTGTTCAAGATGCAGTCAGGCATGATTCACCGTCTGGTCATGACGGGTATTACCCGCTTCATCCGGGAAGGTCTATGGTCCAAGCTGAATCATGTGACCGAAGTGTCCCAGGATCCGCATTTTCATGATCTGGCAGGTTTCACGGATGATGACCTGGACACCTTGTGGGCTTTCCATCAATTGGTCCCGCACCAACACAGGATACCTTCAGGATTCCTGCCCTTGTCCCGGGAAGGATGGCGGGAATGGTACAACGGCTATCGGTTTGCCGAAATGGCTGACCGTCCCCTGTACAACCCCTTTGCCATTATGCACAGCCTGAAACAGGGATATCTGGGCGATTTTTGGGCTATGTCCGGCAGTCTCAAGGCGGTGGAATCGCTGTGGTCGCGCGAAACGGCGGCATGGGTTCCCTTGCCCGATTGGCTGCCGGCACACATCCAGGACTGGGACAGGGCGCTGGATATGGAAAGGTGGAAACAGCTAACCCC
>CAXXOQ010000032.1:0-28796 GCA_963664185.2 Caldilineaceae bacterium
AGCTCATCCAGACAGGAATGGCAATCAGCACACTGAACACGAAAATGACCGAGACATCTGTCAGCAGTGAACGTTGCAGTACGTTGCGCCACCGGTACAGTTCCGGTGATTCGGCGATCCAGAGGAGGATCTGATCCCATTGCAATACGGCCCAGGCCACGCCGGTAAGGGCAATCACGGCCGTCATGCCGGCAAAGCTGAACCACCAGCGTCGCGAGCCCGGGGTGTACCCGCCAAAAAACCAGCCGGCGGCGGCGAACAGGCCCAGAAAGGCAAATGCCACATAGGCGAAGCGGGCCCCCACAATGCCTTGCCAGCCGTTCTGGCCTGTAGTGATCAGACTGATCCACAACAGGTGCAGAAACGGCTCTTGCGATGCGGCCTGGCCGGCCGCCTGGGCGCGGGCCAGGGTGTCAACGAGATCATGGAAAACGGCCACCACCATAAAGCCGGCATACAGAATGCCTATGATGGAAGTGAGCGCCAGCAGATTGGCCACGGAGCCCAAAGCCAAACTACGCAGCAATGAACGACTGTCAACTCGTTGCGAGGTAATCAATCCAGCTTTCCGGTACTACGAGAAAACCTGCAAGGGACACGATAGCACATTCCCGGAAATCGTATCCAGTATGCGTCTGTACGGTTTACGCAACAAGAGATGCGCTGTCACGCGGGTGGCTGCGACCTCAAAGACCTGTAGAGAGGCAACGGTGCCAACTCCTCCCCCTGCCACTTGCATGATTATGAATTTACGCTACCCATTGTGAGTGACAAATCGGAACCGAAAGGGGCAAATATTGCAACAGCTTTGATTCAATCGCCTGGTGGCACCGACAGCGGGTTTACGCGAGTTGATGACACCAGGCTTCGCCAAGACGATAGACCTGTTGCAAGCTCTGCGAAACTTCCAACAGTCAGTGGGCACTTCTAGCGCACAACTCTCTGATCGCTGTGACCCGTATGCCAGGTCCGTCCGCGTTGAACAGCAGCCTTTTGTCGAAGTATTGCCATCCTCCAGTTACATTTGGCTAATGCAACGCGAATATGAAATGGCATGACGGAACGGTTCTGGCATTGGGCATCCATTGCCTGCCGATTGGGAACAGTCTTACGCATGACTTTGTGCTCAGTATCGATCAAAAGAGGTTACGGCGATGCCATCCGCACAATGGGAGGCTATACACAGCATCATTGTTCTGGCCCAGTTGGCAAACTGTCAAGACCTTACGGGTGCATAACACGCATATGGGGATCAAGACAGGCCGATAAGGTTGCTCTTCAAGAAGAGCAACCTTATCGGTTGCACTACCACAGAACGAAAAGCTTCAGGAAGATGCTTCCATTTCCGCGGCGAGGAATTCGTTGGTCTCGTCTTCAAGACCCTGCAAGGCTTCCAGCAGACCTTCCTGTCCTTCCACAAAAATGGGATCCATCCACTTCCGCCAGATGGCGTCCCATTCCTGGTAGCCGGGCCAATAGGGGAAAGTCTTCTGATTCTCGGCGGGAATGTCCACAAAGACATTCTTGAAATTGGGAATCTGCTCCGCGGTTTCGCCCTGCGGCAGACCCCATTCCCAGTAGGACTTGCGCGCCACGATCATGCTGCCCATAACACCGGTGGTAGGCAGCAGGTCCGGATTGGACAGGCCGAAGCGAATGAGCTCATAGGCCATGTCGGGGTAGCGCGAACCCGTAGGCACAAACCAGCCGGAATTGCCCGCGAAGGCCACCCGGCCTTCCGGACCGCGCGGCAAGGCGTAGACGCCCCAGGGGAATGCTCCCTCAATGGCTTCGTCCATGCGGAACGCCGTGTCGTTCAGGGGCCCGATGCATGGCCACCCGCCCGGACGCGAACGCAAACTCACTGGTGAGCCCCATGGACTGGGTGTCTTCCGGAGTGGGCATGGCCTTGTGCTTCCACCGCAGATCCCAGAGTAGCTGGGCGGCGGTCACCACGCCGTCATTGGTGAAATTGGCTGACGAGTGATCATCGCTGAAATATTCCCCGCCGTACGCCTGCGCAATGTTCCAGATGGTGCTGGCACCGGGACCAATATTGGCCCCCCAAACGGGCAGTCCCTCGGCATCCTCGGAGGTTACGGCAATCGCCGTTTCCGCGAAATCATCCCATGTCCAGTTCGGATCCACCGGATAGCCACCGACCTGTTCGTCCAGGAGTTCCCGGTTGGCATAGATGCCAATGGTGGCCCAGTCATAGGGCAGGGCATAGACCGTGCCATTCCAGCTCATGGTCTTGACGGAGGCTTCCCACCAGTCATCGGGCCAGCCATCGGGAGGATATGCCGCGATGTAGTCGGTCAGATCGACAGACCAGCCCTTGGAGGGGAATACCTGGCCGCGCGACTGGTGTTGCCACGCCATATCCGGCGGCGTGCCCGCTGCCATCAGCGTGGGCAGCTTGGTCCAGTATTCACCCCACGGTACACCCCATTCCACTTCCGGCTCCATGCCGGGATAGAACGTGGTGAAGAATTCGTCGATATGGAGCAGGAACTTGCGAATCTCGCCTTCGTCTTCCCAGCTCATAATCTTGAAGTCGCCTGAAGTGTCACGGTCGACCAGACCCGTCAGCCAGCGCTGGGCCATTTCGGAGTCCACCGGCGCGGCGGGCTCCTCCGCGGCCGGTGCCGCGGGTGCCGGCGCGACACAGGCCGCCAGGGCCAGCCCGGACACTGCGGCCCCTACATGCAGGAACTGCCTTCGACTCAGATTGAACCTATCCTTGTGTGCCATAATGCCTCCTTGACATTGGTTGAACGCAAATTGCAAGCCTCACAAACCCCAGGACGGGGTAAACGCCATGTATAACGGTCCCCTAGAAACCCAGGGGCAAGGCCAGGTCTGTGCCCTTGAAAGTCAATACCAGATCGCTGGCTGCATCCAGCACCTCAAAGGTGACCACGCCCTGCCGATTCTTGCCGGGTTGCAAAGGACTGTCCAAAAACGACCGTATACCCGTCCTTGCTGCCATCCTGCTCCAGATAGGCGACCTGCAACGCGGACTTGGTGGCCTTGTATTCGGTGCCACTGCCATCCCGCACCAGCAGCAAGTCGCGGGCCATGACCTTGAGCGTGGAACTGGTGTTGGCCACATCCAGGAACACGATCAGATAGGTGCTGTCATTCTCAGCCTGATATGTGATGTTGCCCTTGCCCAAAATCAGGTGTTTCTCCGGCACCGCCGTCAGGCGGATCGCCCAGCCGTCACTCTCGATGGACGCTTCAAGATCCACATTGGCTTCATCCCCCACGCTACTCGTGCCGGCACCGCCGCAGGCAGCCAGCAGGAGGGTGAACAGGCAGATCCAGATATGCAGTGACCGTTGCATAACGCTATCCTTTAGCCTTTCAAGCCGGTAGTCACGATGCCTCGTACATAATATTTCTGGCCCGCCAAAAACATTACCATGATGGGCAGGATGCTCACCACCGAAGCCGCCATGACCAAATGCCAGGGGGTTTTCATGGCCGTCATGGCCCGGAAGGCCGCCATGCCCAGGGCAATGGTTTTCTTGTCCATGCTGCTGAGGATGATCAGGGGCCACAGAAAGGCGTTCCAACTGTCCATGAAATGGAAAATACCCAGCGTGGCCAGGGCCGGACCGGTCAGGGGCAGGATAATGCGGCCGTAGATCTGGAAGAACCCGGCCCCGTCGATCAGGCCCGCATCCTCCAGTTCCCGCGGAATGGTCAGCATGAACTGGCGCATCAGAAAGGTGCCCCAGGCACTGAACATGCCCGGAATGATGAGGGCATAAAGCTGATCCACCCACTGGAAGGTGCGCATGAGCACAAACAGCGGGATCATCCGCACCGCGAACGGGACCATCATGGTGGACAGGTAAATCAGAAAGATGGTGTCCCGGTACCGGAACCGCAGGCGGGCGAAGGCATAGCCCGCCAGGGAGGACGTAAAGAGGACCCCCGTGGTTTCCAGCGTGGACACCACAAAGCTGTTGCGGAAGAACAGGTGGAAGGGCAGACGGCGCCAGATCTCGAGATAGTTTTGCCACTGCAGCTGGGCCGGGATGAACGTAGGCGGGAACACGAACAGTTCGCCGAACGTCTTGAAGGAACTGGACACCATCCAGAAGAAAGGCAGCACGAAAATGATGCTGCCACCCAGCAGCAGGATCCAGGTCAGAATATCGACCAGAAGTCTCTGCGTGTGGCGTCCCAGCCCCAGCCGGGCCTTGGCCGAGGTCACGGCCAGGGTTTCGGGGGAAGTGGCTTCAGCTTTCATCGCAAGGGAATTTTCCTGTCCGCATATCGGAGAACCGCCCTGTCAGTCCTGCGTGAAGCCGTGCACCCAGGTACGGGCCGAGGTCCACTGCACCAGGGTGATCACGAGAATACAAAGAAACAGCACGAAGGCCATGGCCGAGGCGTATCCCATCTTGAAATAGGAAAAGCCATTGTTGAAGATATGCAGTACCAGTGTGGTGGTCGCGAAGGAGGGACCGCCCTGGGTCATGATATAGAACTGGTCAAACCCCTGAAAGGCCCCGATGAACGAAGTCGTCAACACGAAGAAGGTCGTGGGCGACAGCATGGGAATGGTGATCCGGATCAGCCGGTACCAGCCATTGGCGCCGTCCATGATGGCGGCTTCATACAATTCCTGGGGAATCCCCTGCAGGCCGGCCAAAAAGATCAGCATCGCATAGCCGATGCCCTTCCAGTTGCTCATGATGATCAGGGCCGGCATGGCCGATTTGCTGTTGAACAGCCAGTTGGGTCCCTGGATATTGAAGAGGCGGCCCAGCAGGTAATTGATAATGCCAAACTCGGGATGGTAAATCCAGGCCCAGACAATGGCGGCAGCCACGGTCAGGGTCACGTGCGGCAGGAAGTAGATGAGACGAAAGGCGAATACCCCCCGCATCGGCCGGTTCACGCCCAGGGCCAGGCAGAATGCCAGGAACACGCCCGTGGGCACGGCGACGAAAGTGTAGTAAAACGTGTTGCCGAAGGCCTTGCGAAAAATGTCGTCGTTGATCATGGCCCGGAAATTGGCCAGGCCATTGAAAACGGGGGTGGCACCCAAATCCCAGTCCGTGAACGTCAGATAGATGGCGGACAGAATCGGAAATACCAGAAACACCAGGAAGCCGATGAGATTGGGCAGGATAAACAGGAAACCTGCCCTTTCCTCCTGGCGCCGCAATCCAGAAATTTTGGCTGTCATTGTCTCATTACACTGTGCGCGTGGATACCCAGGGCAACGGATCCGAATCAGGTCTTGTCATGGGACCGACCCATTATACAGCAAAGGGGACAGTTGCCCAATGCAGACCAGGTTTGGCGAAACGGTTTTCCCTGGCGTGCAAAGGGGGTCCAAGGGTGACAGGAGCTTGACGCGGGGACCATCCGAACCATGGCCGATCATAGCTCCTGTGGGATACAGCGCACGCCAGCAGGCGATTTGGCGTCACCGCCTGGGCGCAGTATCCCATCCGGAATATGGCCGCGGAAATGGATCGGGCGACCATGCCGCACCGGCCCTGAGTGTATAAGGATATGCTTATGATGCTATTCAGATCTTGCCCTGCCGTACCGGTGGCTTCTGGTTATACTTTGCGCGGCGTAGTATCCCCCTTTTGGTTGGAGGAACAATGAAATTCCCCATGAGCAAGATGCAGATTCTGTGGATCCTGGTATTGGCACTGGCCTTGGCCGCATGCCGGTCGGCTCCGCCCGCAGCTCCGGCGGCGGAAGAGCCCGTGGCCGAAGAAGCCACCGAGTTGGAAATGGGTCCGGCCGGCCTGCCGATGGTCGATCCCATGGCCGTAGTGGGTGACATCATCATTGCGGGCAGTTCGACCGTGTATCCGCTGGCCGAACGCATGGCCGAACGTTTTGTGGATGAAGGCTATGATGGCAGCATCACCATTTCCAGCATTGGCAGTGGGGCCGGCTTTGAGCGTTTCTGCGTGGTCGGGGAAACGGATGTCTCCAACGCCTCCCGTCCCATCAAGGACCAGGAAGTGGAAAGTTGCCGCAGCATTGACCGGGAACCGGTGGAACTGCGGGTGGGCACGGATGCCCTGGCCGTTGTGGTCAGCCAGGAAAATGATTTTCTCCGCAACGTGTCCATGGAGGAACTGGCCCTGATTTACTCCACGGCGGAAACCTGGGCGGATGTCAATGCAGACTGGCCGGCGGAACCGATCCAGCGTTTCAGCCCGGGTACCGACAGCGGCACGTTCGACTACTTCGTGGAAGAGGTCTTTGACAAGGATCCGGAACCGATTCTGGCGGCCTCCAACCTCCAGCTGAGTGAGGATGACAACGTCCTGGTCCAGGGCGTACTGGGCAGTCCCTATGCCGTGGGCTACTTCGGCTATGCCTACTATCAGGAGAATGCGGACACCCTTACGGTACTGTCCATCAATGAAGTGGCGGCCTCGGCCGAGAATGTGGACAATGCCTCCTATCCGCTGGCACGCCCGCTGTTCATGTATACTACAGGCAGCATTCTGCAGGCCAAGTCCCAGGTGGCGGACTTCCTCAATTTCGTACTGACCTATGTCAACGAAGAAATCGTGGATGTGGGTTATTTCCCGGCATCCGAGGCCGACTACAGCAACGCCCTCGAAGGCTGGAAGACGGCCATGGGCCTGGAATAGATGGTCTTTGGGAAAATGGATGCGCAACTCCCACTTGGCCTTGGCAGGCAGGGCTGGAGTTGCGGCATGCCCACAGGCAGGATCGGGTTCCCTCCCGGTCCTGCCTCGTGCATACAGGTGATGCGCAAGCAGCAGGGACCGTAATTCATGGAGCATCCCCGCACGGCTGATGCCTGGAAGGTGGAGCGGACACAGGCCGCGACGGTAGCCGCGCCCCTGATCAAGCGCCGCCGCTGGAGCGAAGACATTATCCAGATGGTGCTTTGGCTCTGCGGCACCATTTCGATCCTGACCACAGGCGGTATCGTATTCATGCTGGCCCAGGAAGCCCTCCTGTTCTTTCGCCGGGATGAAGTGTCGCTGCGGGAGTTCCTGCTGGGATGGAACTGGCAGCCCCAGACCCTGCATTTTGGCATTTGGCCCCTGGTGAATGCCACACTGGGCGCCAGTGTCATCGCCATGGCGGTGGCCTTGCCCCTGGGACTTCTGATCGCGATCTTCCTGAGCGAATATGCTTCTTCCCGGGCCCGGGGGATGCTAAAACCGATTCTGGAAGTATTGGCCGGTATCCCCACGGTAGTCTATGGCTACTTTGCCCTGACCTTCGTCACCCCCATGTTGCGGCGCCTGTTCGGGTTTGATGTGGTGGAAGTATTCAATCTGGCCGCTGCCGGTCTGGTAATTGGCATCCTGGTGCTGCCACTTGTCACCTCCATGGCCGAGGATGCGTTGCGCGCCGTGCCGATGGCCCTGCGCGAAGCGGCCTATGGTCTGGGCGCCACCCGTTTTGAAACTTCGGTGCGCATCGTGGTGCCTGCCGGCCTGTCCGGCATTTCCGCCGCCTTCATTGTGGCCATGTCCCGCGCCGTGGGCGAAACCATGGTGGTGGCCATTGCCGCCGGCGCCGGTCCGCGCAATTTCACCGATTGGGGGGAAGCCATGCGCGGGTTGCAGGCGCTCAATCCGTTTCGGGCCGCGGAAACCATGACCGGACATATTGTCCGCATCAGTGGCGGGGATCTCAGTTACGATTCCCTGGACTATGACAGCCTGTTCGCCATCGGTCTGTTGCTGTTCCTGATCACGCTGGGCCTGAACATTGTCAGCCGCGGCATCGCGAGTCGTTTCCGGGAGCAATATTCCTGATGCGTGTGGACCCTGCTGCCGCCCCCCCATTGTCGGGTCACTATCCCACCGGGACGGCGCAAGCCCGGCGCACGTCGCGGCGGCGCCATGTGGGTCAGGTTTGGCAGTACCTGATACGGATTTCCACGGTTGTGGGCCTCATTGTCCTGGGCACCCTGCTGTACAACGTGATCAACAGTGCCTTTGGCTACATCCTGGTACAGGATACCTTCAGTTCGGATCTGCTGTTGCTGATCCAGCAGGACCATGTGCAGTTGGCCGACTCCCGGAGCGACGCGGTCAAGGTTGCGCTGGAGGATCCCCACCATATCGTGCTCCTCGCGGCCGAACTGGTCCCCCTGGTCCCCAAGGGGATGCGTTCCTTTGGCATGGCACTCCCGGCCAACAAAGCCGTGCTGGCGGTCCTGGTGTCCCAGGAGAACGAATTTCTCACGGCGGTGGGACCCGGTGATCTGGAAATTGCCCTGTTGCCGGAGGCACAGTGGTCGGATCTGAATTCGGGCTTTCCGGCCGCGCCCATCACGATTTCGGTCGTGCAGGATGGGGATGGGGTTTTGAATGCCTGGGCCAAGTCCACCCACCAGCCCGCGCTGCACAGCCTGTCCAAGGAGCAGTTGGTGACCATTCTGGAACAGAATGTGTCGGCGGGTCTCATGCGCCGCTTCGATCGCGAACAGCCGTTTGCCCAGCGCTCCAAGAGCAATGTACTGGATCTGGTGGTGGCGCGGGCCATCGATCCCCAAATCGTTGACACCTTCACTTTGCGGGATTCGCTTACCCGCCGGGATGAGATCGCGGCGCGCGCCCAGGAACTCCGGGCTGACATGGCATTCAAGAGCTGGCTGACGGGGAAATTCCTGACCAGTCCCCAGTCCTCCAAAGCCCAGCTGACGGGTATCCGCACCGCCATTTTGGGTTCGCTGTGGGTCATCGCCATCACGATTGGCTTTTCCGTGCCGCTGGGAATTGGGGCGGCCATATATCTGGAGGAATACTCATCCCGGAACCGGTTTGAACGCATCATCGAGACCAATATCAACAATCTGGCCGGCGTCCCTTCCATCATCTACGGTATGCTGGGCCTCGTCATCTTTGTCCGGGCGCTGGTGGCGTTCACCAGCGGTTCCCTGGTGGGAACGGTAGAGGCCGGCGATGCCAATGGCCGCACCATCATTTCGGCGGGGTTGACGCTGGGCCTCCTGATTCTGCCCATTATCATTATCAACGGCCAGGAAGCGATACGGGCGGTCCCCCATTCCCTCCGCGAAGCTTCCTACGGTGTCGGGGCCACGAAGTGGCAGACCACCCGGCATCATGTCTTGCCCGTGGCTCTGCCGGGCATTCTGACCGGAGCCATCCTGGCAGTCTCCCGCGCCCTGGGGGAAACTGCCCCCCTCGTGGTCATCGGCGCGGCCACCTTCATTTCCGTGGATCCCAAGGGCATGTTTTCCAAGTTCACGGTACTGCCCATCCAAATCTACCAATGGACGGCCCGTCCCCAAGTGGAGTTTCGCAACATCGCGGCCGCCGCGATTCTGGTGCTGCTGGCGATGTTGCTGGTCACCAATGCGACGGCGGTCTTCCTGCGCAATCGTTATGGCCAGCAACGCATCTAGGCCGCCATCTCTCCGCCCTGCCAGACCACAGCCCGGGCGGGGCACCCGGAGCCGGGGACCGGTCCTGCCCACCCTGTAACCCTATTCCTCCGCTGTTTGTCTGCAAGTCCGCCCCGGAGCCAGGAATCTTTCCATGCCACAGTCTGCCAACGGTCACACGCCCGAGTACGCCCTTCACGTCGAGGATCTGAACGTCTTCTATGGCGACTTTCATGCGGTCGCCGACGTGAGCATGGATATTCCCGTCCACAAAATCACCGCTATGATCGGTCCGTCCGGATGTGGCAAGAGCACGATCCTGCGCGCCTTCAACCGCATGAACGATCTGGTGGAGAGTTCGCGCATTACCGGTACCGTGGAGTTCCAGCACAAGAACATCTACGATGCCGACGTGGATCCGGTAGAGGTGCGCCGGCGCATCGGCATGGTGTTTCAGAAACCCAATCCCTTCCCCAAAAGCATCTATGACAATGTCGCCTGGGGCGCCCGCATTCACGGCTTCAAGGGGGATATGGACGAACTGGTGTCCGAGTCCATCAAGCGGGTGGCCCTATGGGATGAGGTGAAGGACAAACTGTCCCAGAGCGGCCTCTCGCTCTCGGGTGGGCAGCAGCAACGCCTGTGCATTGCCCGGGCCGTGGCCGTCCAGCCTGATATTATTCTCATGGATGAACCCTGTTCGGCCCTGGACCCCATTGCCACGCTGCGCATTGAGGAACTCATGCGCGATCTGGCCGAGAGCTATACTTTGGTCGTCGTGACGCACAACATGCAGCAGGCGGCACGCGTTTCCGATTTTACCGCTTTCTTTTCCGTGATTCCTGAGTCGCGCACGGGGGAACTGGTGGAAGTCGGGCCTACGGACAACATTTTCACGAACCCGGGTAAAGCACGTACCAACGACTACATCACAGGACGCTTTGGCTAGGGGAAACAGCCTCATGGTTACCATTCGCAGCTATTTTGACTCCCAGATGGCCGATCTGCGGAGCCGTCTTTTCCTCATGTCGGGCCGCATCCGCGATGAATTCACGCTGGGCTTTGATGCTTTCCTCCAGCGCGATGCCAGCCTGATTGAAGCGGTGTACGCACTGGCACAGGAAGTGCAGACCTTGCAGGCCGAAGTGGAAGCCAACTGTTTTACCCTGATTTCCCGGCAGCAACCGGTAGCACAGGACTTGCTTCTGATCATTACGGTGTATAACATCAACCTGGACCTGGAACGGATGGGCAGCCAGGCCAGAGGCATTGCCCGGTCTACGGAGCGCCTGCTGACCAAGCCCGCCTTTGAAGTGCCGCATGAATTCCACGCCATGTATCGGCTGGCCCTGGGCATGCACGACGATACGTTCAAGGGCTGGGAAGACAAGGATCTGGACCTGCTCAAGCAGACCATAGACCAGGATGAGCAAGTGGATGCCCTGGACCGGAAGTTGCAGAAGACCCTCTTCGGCCAGATGGCCCAAACCGAACAGACCCAAGATATTGAAGCCCTTTATGAATTCATTCGTGTATCCCGTGAGGTAGAGCGTTTTGCGGATCTGGCGTGCAGTATCGCGCGCACGGTCTGGATCTATCTCTACGATACGGAATATTGAAGCGGAACGCCATCCAGGGAGACTCCCGTGAAACAGGTCCTGTTCCTTTGTACCGGCAATTCGGCCCGCAGCCAGTTGGCCGAAGCCCTGACCAATCACTTTTGCCACGATACCTGGCACGCGTCGTCCGCGGGCGTCGCGCCTGCCGGGCAAGTGCACCCGCAGGCCCTGGCCGTATTGCAGGAACTGCAGATAGCGACCACGTCTCTTTATGCCAAATCGGTGGAAGAGTTCCGGACGCACCCGTTTGACCTGATTGTGACGGTGTGTGACAGTGCCGCTGCGAACTGTCCGACTTGGCTCCACGAAGGGAAGGTCGTGCATGTGCCCTTTGCCGATCCCTCGCATGTGGTGGGGCCGGGCGATGCCAAACGGCAGGCGTTTCGCCAGACACGGGAGCGGATGCGTGAAATTCTGCTGCCCCAGCTGGATGCCTGGGCCGAGGCTTGAGGTCCACGGTATCCGCCGGGGCGCCACCCGCGGGCCAAATTGTGCGGTACCGCAGACAATCTTGGGTAGAATGACGTAATCCCCTGCGTTTTCTGCCCGTGACCTTCATGCCCCTCCTGCTTTGTATCGACATCGGGAATACCCACATCACGCTGGGCCTGTTTGCCGAGGAGAGGCTGCGCCACCATTGGCGCCTGGCCACGGAGGCCCGCCGCACCGAGGATGAGTATGTCTTCGTGTTGCATGGATTGCTGGCCCAGGCCGCCATTGACGTCTCCCGTATACAAGGCGCCGTTCTGGCCTCGGTGGTACCCAATCTGACGCCGGCCTGGATTTATGTCTGCCAGACGGTGCTGGGGGTGTCACCGCTGCAGTTCTCGGCCGCCCTGTGTCCCGAAATTCGGATTGCCTATGACCCACCCCAGGAAGTGGGAGCCGATCGGTTGGCCGACGTACTGGCCGTCCATCACTGCTATGCCCTGCCCGCCTGCATCGTGGATTTTGGCACGGCCACCACATTTGATGCGGTGGCCGGCGACGGTACATACTGGGGAGGCGCCATTGCGCCGGGCATGCAGATTGCCGCGAATGCCCTGTTCCAGCATACGGCCCTGCTGCCCAAGGTAGACCTGGCCCCATCCCCCCGGGCCATTGGCGGCAATACCCGGCATGCACTGCAGTCCGGGCTGTTCTGGGGGTATGCCAGTCTGGTGGAAGGCATGATTCAGCGCTTTCGCGCCGAACTGGAAGGGGACATGACGGTCATCGGGACGGGCGGTCTGGCCCGGATATTCCATGATCATACCCGGATTTTCGACCACTTCGCCCCCTGGCTGACCCTGGAAGGCTTGCGGCTGGCTTACCAGAGAACCCCATGATGGACCCGAATCCATGATCGTGCCTGCAACCGCCCTGCAGGGCAAGCGGCTGGTGCTGGGGGTGACGGGCAGCATTTCCTGCTATAAGGCCGTGGAGGTGGCCAGTACCCTGGCCCAGCTGGGGATTCACGTCAATGCCCTGCTGACGGCAAGTGCCACCCGTTTTGTTTCTCCTCTTACCTTTCAGGCTGTGACCGGTCACCCGGCCTATGCCGCCGCCGACCTGTGGGGACAGGAAGCCCATATTCTCCATACGCAACTTGCCCGGGAAGCCGATCTGCTGGCAGTGGTGCCGGCCACGGCCCAGTTCATGGCGGCCCACGCGGGGGGCCAGGCCGACAGCCTGTTGCTGGTAACCGCCCTGGCCTGCGCGTGTCCCATGCTGATCGCGCCGGCGATGGACGGCGGCATGTGGCATCATCCGGCCACCCAGGCCAATGCGGAATTGCTGCGGGCCAGGCAGGTGCAAATCCTGGGCCCGGCGGCCGGTCATCTGGCTTCGGGCCAGGTGGGGGTGGGGCGTCTGGTGGAACCGGACTGCATTGTGTCTCACATCCGCACGCTGCTGGGACAGCGGGGTTCCCTGCAGGGCTGCCGGATGGTCGTGACCGCGGGCGGGACCCGCGAACCCGTGGACCCGGTGCGTTTCCTCGGCAATCGGTCCAGCGGCAAGCAGGGCCTGGCCATGGCCAGGGCAGCCCGGGATCGGGGCGCCACCGTGACGCTGATCACGACCGTACCATGTCCGGCGGAAGCCGCCGATGATATCGTCCGTGTGGATACGGCACAGGAAATGCAGCATGCGGTGGCACAGGCCTGCGCTGCAGCCGATGTCCTGGTGATGGCGGCCGCTGTGGCCGATTACCGGCCCGCGCATCCGGTGGCGCAAAAGCACAAGAAGGACCAGGGACCGCCGGATCTGGTGCTGGTGCCCAATCCCGACATTCTGGCCAGTCTCCGGCCACAGCAGGCCAAGAGCGGCAGGCCCCGCATCCGCGTGGGATTTGCGGCGGAAACGGAGGACCTGAGGCAGAATGCCTGGCGTAAAATGGAACCCAAGGGGCTGGATCTGATCGTGGCCAATGATGTGAGCCAACCGGACACAGGTTTTGGCTCGGAATACAATGCCGCCCTCATTCTGGACCGGCAGGGGGGCGTGGACGAGGTGCCCCGCACCTCCAAGTATCACCTGGCGGAAAAAGTCCTGGATCGGATAGAGCCATTGCTGGCCGGGAGGGAAGTCTGATGTATGGTCTGCTGGAGGCGCAATTGCAGGCCCGGCGGGATGCAGGCAATCCCATCCGGGTGGGCCTGGTGGGCGCCGGCAAGTTCGGTGTGGGCCTGGCGGTGCAGGTAGCCGCCATGCAGGGGATTCAGATTGCCGCCGTGGCGGATCTGGACCTGGAGCATGCCCTGCATGCCTACACCGCCTGTGGCATATCCGCGGAGGAGGTGACGATCGCAGAACAGGCCCGCCAGGTGGATGCCTGTGTGGACCGCCAGATCCCCTGCGTCACCCAGGATGCCCTGGCCCTGATCCGAGGTGAGCGCATTGAATTGGTGGTGGAGGCCACCGGCTCCCCGGAATCGGGAGCGTTCCTGGCGGCCGACGCCATTGCCCAGGGCAAGCATGTGGTCATGGTCAATGTAGAGGCGGATGTCACCGTCGGCGCCATTCTGCGCCGGCGGGCGGACGCCGCGGGGGTTGTGTATTCCCTGGTGGATGGGGATCAACCCGGGGCCACCATGAATCTGGTCAATTGGGCCCGTCTCCTCGGCTTTGACGTGGTGGCGGCCGGACCGGGGCACCATCATGCGGGCCGATGACCGGGCCGGAACGCCCGATACGGTGCCGGCCCGGTACAATTTCACGCCGGAACAGATGGCACGCCGCACCATCAACACCCGCATGTACAATTCCTTCCGGGACGGCACCAAGGCGCAGATTGAAATGACGGCGCTGGCCAACATGGCCGGTCTGGTACCGGATGTGCGCGGGATGCACGAACCGGCAGTCACCCTGGAGCAGATTCCCGACCGTTTCTGCCATCAGGCAGATGGCGGCCTGCTCTCCCGGGAAGGCGTCGTGGAACTGGCCAACAGCGTGGATGCCGATGGCGTGTCGCCGCTCCCGCATTCCCTGGGCATGGGCGTTTTCGCCGTGATTCGCACGGATCATCCCTATACGCAGGAAGATCTGCTGGACTACATGGGATTTGCCGGGAGCAACGGCCGCACCTACCTTCTGTACCGGCCCTATCATCTCGTGGCCGTGACGGCTCCCCTGTCCATACTCCGGGCGGTCTTGCTGCACGAAGCCACAGGGCAGCCGCTGCCCGTACCCATGGCCGAGACCGTGACCGCCGCCAAGCGGGATTTGGCCGCCGGCACGGTGCTGGATGGCGGAGGCGGCTATACGGTGGTGGGACTTTGCGAAAGGGCGTCCATGGCCCACCAGCACCGTCTTTTGCCGCTGGGCCTCTGCAAGGGTGCCACATTGAAGGAGGCGGTGCGCGCGGAAGGAGTCATTACGCGTGATATGGTAGAGTTGCCCTCCATGACCTATCTGCACCAGCTGCGCGCGGAGCAGGATCAAATCCTGAAGGATGAGGAAGGAATGCCATGAAGTATGTCCGCATGGGACGAACGGGTCTCAAGGTATCGGAGCTGTGCCTGGGCACGATGACCTTTGGCCGCAACACAGACAGGGAAGAAGCCGCGGCCATGCTGGACTCTGCCCTGGATCAGGGCGTGAATTTTCTGGATACCGCCAACACGTATGCGGACTCGCGCTCCGAATCCATGCTGGGCGACGTGCTGGGGGCCAAACGGCAGGACTGGGTCGTGGCCACCAAGTTCTTCAATCCCACCGGGGCGGGGCCCAACGATTCCGGGATGTCCCGCGTCCATATCATGCAGGCCGTGGAAGACAGTTTGCGCCGCCTGCAGACGGACTGGATCGACCTCTATTACATTCATCATGTGGATGTGGAAACCCCCCTGGAAGAGATGCTTCGGGCCGTGGATGACCTGGTGCACCAGGGCAAGGTGCGCTACATCGGCTGCAGCAACTACGAGGCCTGGCGTCTGTGCGATGCCCTCTGGACCAGCGAGCATCTGGGGCTGCACCGCATTGAATGCTATCAGCCGCAATACAGCCTGGTGGTGCGGGATATCGAACAGGAAATTGTGCCCCTGTGCCTGGCCAAACAGGTAGGCATGGTCGTGTGGTCGCCGTTGGCCGGCGGCTTTCTGGCCGGCAAGTACGCGCCGGGTCAGCGGGTGGTGGCCGGTACCCGTTCGGACACCGGCTGGGCTTTTCCCGACACCTATTTCTGTCCCCAGGCGGATACTGTACTCCAAAGCCTGCTGGATGCTGCGGCCCAGCTGCAGCGCGCACCCAGCCAGGTAGCCCTGCGCTGGGCCCTGTCCCAACCCGGCATCACCAGTTGCATCGTGGGCTGTCGGACGCTGGCCCAGTGGCAGGAAGCGGCCGGCACGGTCACGACCGAACTGCCTGTGGAGATCCTGGCGCATCTGAATGACGTATCCCATCTGCCCCATCGCTATCCGGCTTCCATGGAAGCCGACATGGTGCAGCGCCGCCAAAGTGCCCTGCGGCATGTCGCCTGACTCCACCAGGTCCGTCGGCGCCGCGAACAAGAACCTTGGTCCCGCGCGCCGCTGGATGCAGATGCAGGGCATAGCCGACATCACGGCCCAGGTGGTGTCCTATGTGCTGAATCCCCTGCTGCTGTTTGCCGCCAGCTTTTTTCTGCCCTATCTGATCCACCCCTCAAGCCGGACCCTGATCTATGCGGTGGTGCATCTGGGGGCGCTGGGCCTGATGTTTGGCATGTATCTGGCCATACTGCGCTGGCAGGGACGCACGCTGGATTTCGAGCTGAAAGATCGGCGGGACCGGGCCATGCCCCTGGGACTTACCATCGTGGCCCTGGCGGTGCTGGGAGCCCTCACAGGTGTACGGACCCAATCCGGTCTGCTGATGTACACCAATGGCGCCGCGATTCTGATGTTTCTGGCCTTTTGGCTCATTACCCATTACTGGAAGGTGAGCCTGCACTCCCTGACGATCTCATTCCTGCTGTCGGCCCTCTTTCTCGTTGTGAATCTGCGTGAGATCTTCTGGCCCCTGCTCCTGCTGATACCGCTGGTGGTGTGGGCGCGCATCCACCTGCGCTACCACGACCTGAAGCAGTCGCTGGTGGGCATCATGCTGGGGGTGTCCGCGATTCTGCTGTATCGCTGGTTGCTGGATACGAATCCGCTGGGCTGGGCTTTCTGACAGACGGGGCCTGCACGGTCAGTGCTACCCCGTCTCTGGCGCGAGGGGCAGCGAAAAACTGAACGTGATGCCTGGCCCGGTCTTGTTGTTGCAGGCCCAGATCAGGCCCCCATGGGCCCGTATGGTATGGCGTGCCAGGGACAGGCCCAGGCCGGTGCCCTGATGCGCTTTGCCGGCATCCAGTTGGTGCAGGCGCTCAAACACCCGCGGAATGTAGGGCACCGGAATGCCGGTACCCGAGTCCCGGATGCTGACAATGCAGACCGGATCCGGCCGCAATTGGCGCTGTTCGGCAGGGGACAGACTGGAAGGCAGACCGGCCCGGAAATCGGCATCCGCCAGCGGCAGGGGCTGGACGCGCGCCTGCAAGGCAATCTGGCCCTGGGCCGGCGTGAATTTGATGGCATTCTGCACCAGGTTGGTGATGACCCGCGCAATTTTCTGGGTATCCAGGGGCAGGCGCATGTCGGGAATGGCTTCCAGGCGAAAGCGGATGCCCGCGCGGGAGGTGCTGGCCAGCAGGCTGTCATGGACGGATGCCAGGAAGGCCGGCAGGTGGGTATCCACCGCCGCGATGGATTCCAGGCCTGTTTCAATCAGGTACAGATCCATGAGTCCCTCCTGCAGGTGACTCATCTCATCCAGGGTGGCCAGCATCCTTTGCAGGTACTTGTCCCGATCCGTGGCGGTGCGGGCCACGGCGGTGATTTCGGTGTTGGCTTTCAGCTTGGCCAGCAGGTTGCGGATTTCGTGCGACAGATTGCCGATGAAATCCCGGCGGATGAGGCGTATCAGGGACACTTCGCTGGTATCCTGTTGCACCGTAAGCCAGGTCTGTTCCCCTTCCCCAAGCCGCAAGGGAATATGGACTACCAGCAGTGACTCCCGCCGGTCCGCGGATTCGCACACGTCCCGGGCCAGCTGGCCTGAAGCCACGGCCTTGCGCCACGAGTCATACACGGCTTCCCGGGTGCGGAACAGGACTTCCGTCCGCAGGGGGCTTGCGGCCCAGTTGGCCGGCACTACCCAGTACTGCTGGGCCTTGGGACTGAGGAACTGTACAACACCGTCCGTCGTCGTGAAGATGTAACCATGTCCCATCTCCTCGATCCCGGTGCTCAGGGCCGTCCTTTCCTGCAGGCGCCGCCGGTCCGTTTCATGGATTTTGGACAGAACCTGCTCCAGGAGGCGGCTGAGGTGTGCAACCGGATCCCGGCGGTCCAGCTCACCCCGATTGGCCGCGGCCAGATCGGGCTGGTGGCCCTGGACGCGATGGGCGAGCTGATGCAGCCGCTTCTCATGCCGCCAGGCCATCCCCCAGGGAACGCCAAGCAGGGCCAGACTCAGGACCAGGGCCGTCAGCAGGCGGACGGGGAGGGGGAGAAGGTTTCCTGTCAGGATGGGCCCGCACAGCCAGGCGCAGCCGATGAGGGCCAGCATGCTCCAGAACACACGGTAGGCGAACCGATGGAACATGGCGCTATGGCGTTAACCGCGGAAACAGTATCCCACGCCGCGAATGCTGACGATGCGCGGCTTGCGGGGATTCGTGTCCTGCAGTTTGCGCCGCAGGCTGGACACCTGGATGCGGACATTGTTGCGGATGGTATCGGCATCGGCACCGGCATCCCGCCAGCCATGCTGCCAGATTTCCTCATGGCTGACGTTTTGGCCCGGGTGCAGCATGAAAAACAGCAGCACCCGGAATTCCAGGGGTGTCAGGTCCACGCTGCGGCCCTGCAAGGTCACGGTGTGCCAATCCCGATCCAGCGTGAGATTGCCATGGCGCAGCACCGATGTGTTGTCGGGGGGCGGACTCTGGTCGGACCGCGTGCGCCGACTCTGGGTTAACTGGTACTCCACGCGGGCCAGCAATTCCTGCACCCCGAACTGGCCCTTGATCAGATAATCGTCCGCCCCCTGCTGGAAACCCATCACCCGGTCCACCTGGTCCGTGAAATTGCCGGAGGCAATGAGAACGGGCCACGTCGGAAATGGCGCGGATGGCGCGCAAAATCTCCATGCCGGTCAGCTTGCGGCCGGCATCATCCCGGGGCAGATGCAAGTCCAGAATGATCAGGTCAGGCCGGAAATCCCGGGCCATCTCCAACCCGGTAGGACCTTCGGTCGTGGCGGTAATCCGGTGGCCTGCCTGCTCCAGATAATAGGTCCAGGTGTCGATCAGGGTCGCTTTCGTCTTCGATGATCAGGATATGGGACATCAGGCCTTGTTTTCCCTGTCGGGTTGCAGAAGGGCCAGGGCATACGGCAAGAGGCCGTAATACCAGGCCAGCCATACGGCCAGTTGCAGGCCCAGGCGGCCATCTTTCCAGCCTTCCAGCTGCAGGTAGCGATACCGGAACACCTGCAGAAAGCGCTTGAGCAAAGTCCAGCCGGGCACGCGAAATCCGCCGTGGAGGTGCGGCGGGCCTCGAAACGGGCATATTTCAGCTGTTTGGCATGGAACTGGGACCAGGAATCGTAGTTGAAATGAATGAGCGAATTTTCCAGCGTACAGGTGGGACCATGTACCGCAGCGGTTTCATGTACGGCTGCCGCTTCCCGGTACGAGGCACAGGTGCGGCGCAGCAGGCGCAGTTGGGCATCCGGGCTGAATCCGCCCCCACCGGACATGATCCCGCACAATGTAATTGACCCGGGGAATCCAGGGCTCCGTTCAGGGTGGTATCGGTGCAGACCTCCCGGATTTCCTGGCCCAGCGCGCAGGGTATGCGTTCATCGGCATCCACGAACAGGATCCATTCGCACTGGATAAGATCCAGGGCCATCTGACGCTGGTGCGCGTAGTCACGGAAGGGATGCAGCAGCACGCTCGCACCGCACTGCCGGGCCAATTCCCGGGTGCCGTCGGAACTGCCCGAATCCAGCACCACGATGTGGTCCAGGAATGGCTGCAGGGAGCGGATGCAGGCGGCGATATGCTGCACCTCATTCAGGGTCAGAATGACACCGGCAATGCTGTGTCCATGAGGCAAGTCAGGCGAAGCGGAAGTCATGGGGCCGGACCGGTGGTGCCAGCGATATGTCACAGCCGTGCGGCTCTGACCGCAGCCCGGCGCCGATGGGGTGCCCTCCCCGCAACCGGCAGATCCCGTACCCCCACCAGCATCCGTGTGTACATCATCGGGTGCGGGAAACGGTCCATCTTGCCCTACAGGGGGCGGTGCATGTAGAGTTCGCCGGTGGTGAAGCCCCGCTGCTCGTAATACAAACGGGTGCCCGTGGCGGCGATCACACTTTGGCGGGTGAATCCGGCCTGGCGACTCAGGGCCGCCGCCCGGTTGAGAAGACGTGTGCCCACCCCGATGTGCTGGGCCGAGCCGTTGGCGAGAGAGGCCTGACCGATCTTCTGTGCAGGTCCATAAACATGCACCTCCCGAATCATGGCGGCCCCCTGAATCTCGTCCAGAAACGCATGGCTGCCGGCCAAAGGTTCCAGGACATGGCTGAGCCGCAGGAAACCGACGATGCGATCCGGTTGGCCAGCGGTCCCGGAAGGCACCACACAGGACAGGAAATGCTCCTCGGTAAGGGAAGTGCGATAGGTGTACTCCCTGCAGGACCAGTTGCTCGGCCGGAACGTGCTGGCGACTGATCTCGCGGCAGCGGATGCAACCGCAATGGGTACCCCGCCGGGCCAGTTCCTGCTTCACGACTTCCCGCAGATTGCTGGTCTTCACGCCGGCGGCAATGTGGTGGGCCGGAATGTCCCGGAACAGCCGGTTCACGCGGGTATAGGGCGGGATACCGGGCTTGACATCCGCCAGCAGGTCCACCAGCTCGGCTTCGGTGTAGGGACGGTACGCGCCCTCTTCGTACAGCCGGTACAGTTCGGTACCGGCAATGAGAGAGCAGGGATAGATTTTCAATTCGTCGGGCTGGATAGCCGGATCCGCGAAGAAACGCCGAAAGTCCTGTCGGTCACTGGCAGGGGTGGCACCATACAGGTTGGGCATCCAGTGGAGATGCAGCTTGAATCCGGCCGTGCGCAACAAGTCGACGGCCGTGCGCACGGCGGCAACGTCATGGCCGCGATTGTTCAGGGCCAGAATCCGGTCATCCAGGCTCTGCACGCCCATCTGGACCTTGGTGACGCCCAGTTGCCGCAGATGCACGATTTCGTCCGGTGTGATCCAGTCCGGGCGCGTTTCCACGACCAGACCCACGTTCCGGTGCCGGGCCGTAGCATTGCGGTCGCGGGCGGTGGCCAGGGAGGGACTTTCCCGGTAATGGGGTTCCGAACCGGCATTCATGGCATCATAGCACCGCTGTACGTACCACTCGCGGTAGGCTTTGCTGTAGGCGCTCCAGGTCCCGCCCAGGATCAGGAGTTCGATCTTGTCGGCGCTGTGGCCAATACTCTCAAATCCCTGAATGCGCCCGAGCGTCTGGCGGAAGGGATCGAAGCCGTCCTGTTCGGCCCGCTGGCAGCCCGGTTCGTCATGGATGTAGCTTTTGGGCATTCGATAGTCATCGGGACAGAATATGCAGGCCGCCGGGCACCCGGCGGGTGCCGTCAACACGGTCACGGGGGCCACACCACTGGCTGTGCGCATGGGCTTCATGCGAATGCGTTTTCAGGAGCTGTGGGTCCGGGTCCAGATCGCCGGCTTCCACCAGGTAGCGGTAACCCGCGACCAGATTGGATTTGGAGTAGAAGCCCACGCCGTCCTTGGGCACTTCGCCCAGAATGGACCGCAGGGTACGGTGCGGATCCCATTCCGCGTCGGGACACGCTACAATCCGGGAGAAAATGAGCGACAGGGCCCCGGCGTGCCGACCCGGATCAAAATCCTTGCGCTTCTGCTGCCATGCCGCGGTGCGGATCTTGACCTGCTCCGGAATCTCTTCGTGGGAGAGGATTCGCTTCATGCGCCGTCTTCTGCCAGAACCTCAGGCCCAGCCTGAGGCAGTTCAACGACCGAATTATAGCATCCCACAGGACGAATATTCCGCATGAAGCCCGAATTGACAAGACGGTTGTTGGCCCTGAACGTCGCCTTCTACCGGGATGCCGCCGCGGACTTTGCGGCATCCCGGGAGAAAGTCTGGCCGGGTCTGATGCGCATCCGCCCATTCCTGGCAGAACACGCGGGATCCTGCCGGCGGATCCTGGATGCCGGATGTGGCAATGGACGGCTGCTCCCTTTTGTCGCCACGGAGTGGTCACCGGACTGTTATGTGGGCGTTGACGCCAGTGCCGAGCTGCTGGCACATGCACGGTCCCGGGCGGCAGCCCTGTCCCTGCAGCACACGGATGTCCGGTTCCTGCAGGCGGATCTGACGGATCCGGCCTGGACGGCGTGGCTCGGGGGGACAAGGATCGTTCCAGGCCGTCTTCTGCCTGGCCACTCTGCAGCACATGCCCACCCGGGCCCTGCGCAGTGGTATCATGGCGTCCCTTGCCCATGTCCTGGAAAAGGGAGGAGTTCTGATTCTCAGCAACTGGCAGCCTCATCACAGCCCGCGCCAGCGCAAAAAGATGGTGGACTGGTCTGCCCTGCAGGTATCTCCGGCCGATGTCGAGACGGGAGACTGCCTGATCGCCTGGAACCAGGGGGCAGGCGGGCTGCGTTACGTGCACATTCTGGATCAGGCAGAAGTGACCGGGCTGGCCCGGGAGGCCGGTCTGAGTCCCCTCGGGCATTTTGAGGCCGATGGCAAGGAAGGGAATCTCAATCTCTATTCCATTCTCCGCAAGACCTGACCTGCACCATAACATAGGAGTTTTCACCATGGAGACCTGCCCTGTGACGGACCCTGAGGCTCTGGCCGCTGACGTCTTCCAGGATCTGTATGCCTATGCCCCTACCCATCTGGCCATGGCGCCGGGACGTGTGAATGTAATCGGGGAGCATGTGGACTACAACGATGGCTTTGTTTTGCCGGCAGCCCTGGAGTTCCGGGCCTGCATGGCCTTTGCCCCGCGGGAGGATGGCAAGGTCAGGGTGCATGCCACGGCCTATGGCGAAACCCTGGAGTTCAGCCTGCAGGCGCTGGCGCGGAATGCCCAGGTTCTGTGGATCAACTACGTGGCGGGCATGGCCTGGTCCCTGGCCGATGCGGACTTTGTCCTTACGGGTTTCGATGGTGTCCTGACCGGAAATGTGCCCATGGCCAGTGGTCTGAGCAGTTCCGCCGCGGTGGAAGTTGCCACGGGGCTGTGCCTGAAAACCCTGGCCCAGGCCGACATCGCCGATACCGATCTGGCGCTGCTGGCCCAGCGGGCGGAAAACCGGTTTGTGGGTGTCAGCTGCGGGATCATGGATCAGTTCATCAGTGTCCTGGGGCAGGCGGGCCATCTCCTGCTGCTGGACTGCCGCAGTCTGGCCTACCGCCAGGTGGCCGTACCGGATTCCGTGTCACTCGTGATCGGCAATACCCGGGCCAGTCGCTCTCTGGCCGACAGCGCCTACAACCAGCGCCGGGCCGAATGCGACACAGGGCTGGCCTTGCTGCGGGAACAGAATCCGGCCATAACCTCGTGGCGGGATGTGGCACCGGACCAGGTTGATCACTGTCGGGGACGCATGCCAGAAAACATCTTCCAGCGCTCCCGGCACGTGGTAAGCGAGATTGCCCGCACCGTGCTGGCGGCCGAAGCCTTTGCCCAGGGAGACGTGACACAGGCCGGGCAGGCCATGTATGAAAGCCACGTCAGTTTGCGTGACGACTATGAAGTCAGCAGTCCCGCCCTGGACACTATGGTTGACATAATGATGGAGCAACCCGGTTGTTTGGGGGCCCGGCTGACCGGCGCGGGTTTCGGTGGATGTGCGGTGGGACTGGTACGGGCCGGAGCGGAAGAGGACGTCAAGGCGGCCATAATGCAGCACTATGCCCAGCGCACATCCCTGGAACCTGAGGTGTATATCTCGGAGGCCTGTGAGGGTGCCTGTCTCAAGACCCTGCCATGATCGTTGGCAACAGCGGAAAATCAGTGAAACTTGCCACGAACTGATTGTGGTCTGTCCCCATTGAAGTTATGCCGGTGGCATTGTCCGACAAGGCGGCAGGTGGCCCGGTCTGCAAGCGGGTTCCCACTTTCCGTACCGGGCACTCTGGTTTCTTCAAGAGAAGGGTCAATACTGGCTACCGGGTAACGCCAAAGCGTTTGGATCAGGGAGTGACAATCATTCAGGGAGTGACAATCATGTTGACGGAACTGAACATTGGCCATTTCCGCGTGTTCCACCAACTGCAAATGGAACGGTTGGCACGCATTAACCTGATTGCGGGCAACCACAATGTGGGCAAAACGTCGCTGCTGGAGGCACTTTTTCTGTTGTCGGGGGCAGGCAATATACATGTGGCACTGAACAGCCATGTGACCCGCGGCCTGAAACCCCATACCCATTCGGGTGCCAGAAGCGCGGAGATTGCCTGGTTACCTCTGTTCTTTGGATTGGACTCGCATCGCCTGATTGAAATCAGGGGGAAACACACGCAGTTCGGGCAACCAACCCTGAAAATCAGGCTGCAACGACCTCAGATTGCGCAATTGTCCCTTGCCGGTGCCAACGGTGATCAATCCATGGCCACGAATCAGGCAGACGACCATGTGCTGGTTTTTGCGTACCACGACCAGCGCCATCAAGGCAAAGGCATTGAAGGACAGATCCTGTTCCAGGGTATGCAATATGAGATCCGGCAGGATCCGACAGAGATACCGTTTCCCACGGCAATCTGGCTGCCAAACATGGATCATGCCCGGGACGATGCCATGCGATTGAGCGAATTGCGCCGCAACAAGGGCGGGCAGGTGCTTGTGGATGCCCTGCGCATCATAGAACCCGAACTGCAAAGTATTGAAGTCAATACTGTCAGCGGTCATCCCATGATTTGGTGTGATGTGGGTTTAAGCAAATTGATGCCCTTGTCGAGTATGGGGAGAGGCATGGCGCACATTGCGGGCCTGGTGTTGGCTATTGCATCAGCGTCTGGCGGACTGGTGTTGATAGATGAGATCGAAAATGGTCTTCATCACTCCATCCTGCCTGCGGTCTGGGAGATCTTGGCCCAGGTGGCAGAGAAGTGCCATGTGCAGATTTTTGCCACGACCCAAAGCTTTGAATGTATTGCCGCTGCCCATCAGGTGCTTGAGGATGAGTTGCGCCTGTTCCGTCTTGAAGTCCATGGCACAGAACATCGCTGCCTCGCGTATGAGGATGAAGTGCTTGATGTAGCCATACGGCATGAACTGGAGATTCGCTAGCGATGCCCAATCCTGTGAAGACCGGCAAGCCTGCCCCGCCTCCCGTGGCAGGCAACGATTGCCGCAACTTCCCTGAAGCATACACGTAGCATTGGTCCAGCTGTCATGAAAGGTGCTGTCAATCCGGACAGGGCTTTGCGTTCCCCCGGCAGATGGCACGACGTCATCCACCCAGCTTGGACTTGCCTGATCCCGTGTTCAGGCCTTGATCCCGCTCAGGGTTACGCCCCGGATGAAATAACGCTGGGCCGAGAAAAAGATCAGGAGCAGGGGGAGCACGGATACGATGGAGACCGCCATGACCTGATGTATGAAAATGAACCGGCCGCCCTGCATCATGCGCAGTCCCAACGCCAGGGTGTACTGGTTGAGGTCGCTCAGGTAGATGAGCGGTCCCTGGAAATCATTCCAGTTGCTGACAAAGGAAAAAATGGCTACGGCCGCCAACGCGGGTTTGGACAGGGGGATCAGGATCTGGATGAAGATGCGGAAACTGTGGCAACCATCCATGCGGGCGGCATCGTCCAGATCGAAGGGAATGGTGGTAAAGAACTGGCGCAGCATGAAGATAAAGAAGGGCCAGCCGAACCAGGTGGGGATCATCAGGGGCAACAGGGTATTGACCCACCCCAGACGGGAGAAGAGAATGTAGAGAGGGACCCGCGTCACCTCGTACGGCACCATCATGGTGGCCAGGACCAGGACGAAGAGATAATCCTTGCCCGGAGCACGCAGACGCGCAAAGCTGAACCCCACGATGGCCGATATCAGGGTGTCCATGATGGCATTGTGGCCCGTGATGATGACGGTGTTCAGCGTAAATCGGGTGAAAGGCAGCCGTTGCCAGCCTTCCAGGTAGTTCCGCAGCTGCACCGGGTTGGGGATGAACTGGGGCGGGTGCGTGAAGACGAGTTCCGGCGACTTGAGCGAAGTGCTCAGCATCCAGAGAAAGGGTGCCGTGAAGAGAACGGTGCCGAAGAGCAGCAGCAGATAGATGCCCAGGAGGCGGAGCGGGCGCCGGATCGAACTGCCAGACAGGGTCAGGGCGCTCATATGCGTCCGCGGATATCCCCTTCATAGTAGACCCAGCGCCGGGCCCCCAGGAGCTGGAGCAGCGTCAGGGCCAGAATGACCAGAAAGAGACCCCACGCCATGGCCGAGGCAAATCCCATCCGCAGATACTCGAAGGCGTTGTTGTACAGATAAAGGCCGTACATCAGGGTAGACCAGCCTGGTCCACCCCGGGTCATGACATAGACATTGGTGAAGGTCTGGAACGAGGCGATGATGGAGGTCACCATCACGAAGAAAATTGTCGGCGTGAGCATGGGCACTGTCACATGCCAGAACTCGCGCAGCTGGTTCGCGCCATCGATCTTGGCCGCATCATACAAATGCTGGGGCATGCCCTGAAGACCGGCCAGAAAGATCACCATGCTGGTGCCAATGGTCCACAGGCTCATCAGCACCAGCGCCGGTTTGGCCCAATGGGGATCCTGCAGCCAGGCGGGGCCCTTGATGCCGATCAGGCCCAGGGCCAGGTTGATGAGGCCAAATTCCGGATTGAGCAACCACAGCCAAAGCAGGGCCATAGCCACACCGGACGTAATGGTCGGCAGATAGAACAGGGTGCGGAAAAGGTTGGATCCCCGGGCCCGCTGGTTGAGCAACAGGGCGACAAAAAGACTGGTGAGAAGGCCCAGGGGTACGCTCAGCCCGGTATAGAAGAGCGTGTTGCCGAGGGAAACGCGCGTACCCTCATCCCGAAACATCTCAATATAGTTCTGAAGCCCGATCCACTCCGGAGGGCTGAGCAGACGCCACTTCGTAAAACTGATCGCCAGGGAAGCGAGGATGGGACCGCCGGTAAAAAAGACCAGGCCAATCAGCCAGGGGGCAATGCCCAGATAGAACTCAAAGGCCTCTCTGCGTTCCCGGTTGGTCATGGCCGGATTCAGGGAGCTAAAGTGGCGCTACGCCAACAGAGTACCGGGACGGGACCAGGCGACAGGGCCCCTGCCACTCCCGTCCCGGTGACTCTGGAAGAACCAAGGCTCAACTGCCGTAGAATTCCAGGTTCTTGGCCAGGATGGGGTCCCCATCCTTTTTCATGTCGGCCACGGCTTCCGCTACCGGTTTGAGACCATTGTTGATCAAATCCATCTCCCGGTTGCGGATGGCGGTGAATTCCGCACCGTAGGGGCTGACAGGACGGCCGATATCCATGTAGGTGTCCATGGCGTCCAGGAAAGCCTGGGAATTGGGGGCAATGCCGGGCGCGGAGAAATAGACGTCAAACACGGATTTGCGGGGAGGGGTGGAGGCGCCGGTGGCGGCCCAGACAAAGGACAGGCCCTCGGCGGAAGTCATCCACGCGAGCCACTCCCAGGCCGCTTCGGGATGTTCCGTGTCCTTGGTAATGCCGTAACCGCTGCCCAGTCCTGCCGTGGTCCGCGTGACCGGACCGATCGGCC
This sequence comes from Caldilineaceae bacterium, assembly GCA_963664185.2. Classification (GTDB taxonomy): domain Bacteria; phylum Chloroflexota; class Anaerolineae; order Caldilineales; family Caldilineaceae; genus Bin34. Next base: position 27,355 of record CAXXOQ010000032.1, read on the forward strand.
ATGCCGCTACATCCCACTCGAAGTTCGCCAATGCGTTCCATGTCGGGGCCGTCCAGGGGGCAACGGTAGTCATGGCTACCTTGCCCGAGACGAAATCGCCGCCGGCGGTGGCCAGCACTTCGGATTGGGCCGGACTGGGGATGGCTTCATCCACGAACCGGAGATCCACCCACCACTGCAGAGCGGCAATGGCTTCTTCCGAATCGATCGTGCATGCCGTCTCGTCCTCGTTGAACAGCGTCGCTCCCCAGGGCTTCAGGTAGCTGGGTTCCAGGAGCCAACTGCGGGGCATGCCGCTGAAACCCCAGGTATCTTCCTCCGCGGCGAAAGCCACGGCGGCGGCCCGCAAATCCTCAAAGGTCCACTCATCCGTGGGCGTGTCAATGCCCCGTTCCTCAAACAGGGTCTTGTTGTATCCCAAATTGATGGGGCCATGGTCGTAGGGCAAGGCATAGGTCTTGCCGTCCCACCGGTAGTAGCCCATGACGCCTTCAAAGAAGTCCGCCATGTCAAACCCCGCGTCCGCATCGGCATACTGGTCGATGTCCAGGAAGACACCTTCAATGATCCACAACAGCGAGCGACTGGCCTGCACTTCAATGAAGTCAGGCAGTTCATTGGCCGCAGCGAGTACCAGCATCTTGTTGTGGTGTTCCGACCAGTCCACAAAGGCCAAGTCCACGGTGATTCCGGCGTGGGTCTCTTCAAACAGATCCCGCCACCTCTCGATCGTCTGGTATTGCAGGCCATAGTCCGCCTGGGTAAAGGCGATATTGGCCTGCAGGTGGATAGGTTCCATGCCGGCCGTGCCATCTGCGGGCATGGGGGTTACAGTACAGGCTGCCAGGGCAAGACCGGCAGCGCCCATGCCGCTCAACTGCAGAAAATGTCTGCGGGACAAGGTTTTCATGACTGAACTCTCCTTGGATGAATGACTCATCGGATACAGGGTCAACCGATGGCAAAGACCAGCCGACCTGCCATGCTCATTATAACCCGCGGCCATTGACAGCCGAAACAGGAAAAATCTGGCTGCCCCGGGCTTCTCTGCCAGGCCCATTGCTACCGCCAGGGGCCGGAAAACGGACAACTGTCAGGGCTGTACAAACCATGCCCAAACAGGGCACAATCAGGTCCTGCCTTGCATGCGAACGGGAGCAGAGGACTGGATCCTGTCCGCCCCATCCCATCATGAAGTCCAGGGGGCGTTACAATTAGGACATGCCCGGACGGCCTGACTGCACCACGTGGCAAGGGAGGTCGTGTTGGCCGCTGTTGCCACGGCAGGATTGTCATGAGCCGTATTGAGAGTATTGAAGCCGTCAATCTGCTCTTCCACTATCCCACGGAGGATCAGTTTCGTTATGGTGGTGGTGTGTGCACAGGCCGCCTGACGACTCTGGCGCTTGTCCATCTGGAAGATGGGCAAACGGGTGTGGGTT
>CAXXOQ010000033.1:0-6465 GCA_963664185.2 Caldilineaceae bacterium
CGCATGGCGCGTTGGATTACCAACTACATGTGTCTGGTCCTCGGCTATCCGCCCCTTGTCATTACCTGCGAGGAGCGCACGCGTTATTTCCGGTGTTTCGCAGGCCTGTCCCCGGCCGACGTCCCCGCTGCTCCCGAAACCTGCCAGCCATTGCGGGATTTCCTGGCCCTGAAATTACAGGAGGCGCTGCAATTCGCCTGTGCGGTGGCCCGTGGGGAAACCGATCCCTCCTGGGACAACGCGGACGCCTTGCTGAACAGGTAGGTGGCCCGGGCGACCACCTACCCCGCCAACCCGCTGGTACCCCGCATTCGCACCCAGGACAAGCGGGACCAACCGGATGGCACGGCCCAGTAGCGCCTTTCCCACCCGGCAGTCTGGGGCCCTGTCCGGAACGCCCCGCTGTGTCACGTAACATATAGCTGATAATCCCCCTTATCGGCCATGTTCGGCGATCAGGGAGGGGGTGTATACCTTAAGGACATGGGTACCCCAGCGGGAACGCCCGCAGGGGAAACCCGCCCCTGACCGCAACGGTTTGCCGCCAGGCTTGAGGATCGGCCGCGTGTGCCGGGTCGCTGTGAGGGCGACCCGGTGCGGTTGAGACCCCGGTCCCGTTGCGGGATCAGGAAGACCCAAAGCCTGGGATGCTGGCGGGAGTCCCCGTGTTGCCCTTGACGCCCCGCCGCCCATCCGTGCCCCTGTGCCGTCACGATCACGGAGCGCCCCGTGATCGTCAGTCCTGCCATCCCCTGACCGTCCCGCCCGGAACCGTCACTGCCTGCCTCTTCTCCCCTGCCGTACCTCACGGTCACAGGGACCATGGCGCTACCGGTACGGAGACTCAGATCACGGTCCGCACCCTGGTGCATCCCGGTTGCGGCAAGCCACCGGGGATAATGCCGCCCGGTCTGACCTGGCGGCCCCCTGCCGGTTGTGCGTTATGGCATCTGTCGCCATTCTTGTCCATATCCATTATGGCCGTGGGGCTGCCCCTTGTCACTGCATCCCGATCTGCCATCGGGGCAAGAGGGCCAATAGGCAACAGGCTATGGTATGATGGAAACTGCACATCGTCGCGCAACGTTGATGTCACCCCACTATCCTACAGACAGTGCTTCATCGGTGTGGATCCACGGGCAGCAACTGCTTGATCGTCCCGCATGAAGTTTGGCTTGGGAAAATTGCATTGCAAGGAGTGCAGGCATGAAAAGAAAATATCAGATGATATATTGGCCCCTGATCCTCCTCCTGCTCATCGTGAGTGTGGCGGGTTGCGGGGCACCGGCACCGGAAGCTGCCGAAGAACCGGAGGAAATGGAACAGGTAGATGTGAAACCGGAAGTTGACATCGCCACCGAAACCGAGGCGGCGGATGACGAACTTTGGTATACCGAAGCGGATTTGGCCAATCCGTGGATCAATGTCTGTACCGACAGTGCCCCGGCCTATGGCGGCACGATCACGCTGGCCTTTGCGGATCAGGCCATGCGGGGCCAGAATTGGCTGTCCCGCTCTTCCACCAACGAAGGCTTCATTTTCAGCCAGCTGGTCGATCTGGAAATGGATGCCCAGACCATATCCCCGGATGTGGCGGCCAGCTGGGACATCTCCGAGGATGGCCTGGTCTATACCTACCATCTGCGTGACGACGTGCTGTGGCACGATGGCGAACAGCTGATGGCCGACGACGTGAAATGGACCATTGAGATGTTCTGGCATCCCGATACCAAGATCCCGACGCGCACGACCCTGCCCCTCTTCGCCATTGCCGGCGTGGATGAATTTGCCAGTGGCGAAGCGGATGAAATCACCGGGATCAAGGTACTGGACGACTTCACCGTCGAAATTACCCTGTCCTCCCCGCGCGCGGACTTCTTCTACGGGATGGGCGGCCTGAACCTGTTCCCCAAGCATGTGTGGGAAGGCATGGCCTTTGCCGAAATGCAGGAATCGGAGGCGGCCCGTGAGGGCATCATTGGGTCCGGGCCCTTCAAGATGAGCGAATTCGTGCCGGATCAGTACTACATTCTGGAAGCGCATGAGGACTATTACCGCGGACGGCCCTATCTGGATCGCCTCATTTTCCGCATTGGCCTCAGCCAGGTCGCCACGTGGCTGCCCGGCCTGGAAGCCGGCGAAATCCAGATTGGCAATATGGTGAATGGCCCGGACCGCGAGCGGGTCGAGCGGGACGAGAACCTGACGGTGGTGGGCGGTCCGCTGCCCGGGGCCATGTCGGTATGGCCCAATCACACGCGCCTGACCGACAAGCGGATACTCCAGGCCCTGGTGTATGCGCTCGATCGCGTGGCCATTGCCGAGAACATCTATGGTCCGGGACAGGCCCTGGCCTATGACTACACCGCGGTCGATCCTTCGGCCTCCTGGATCAGTCCGGATGTGCCCCAGTACCCGTACGACCCGGACAAGGCCCGGTCCCTGTTGGCCGAAGCCGGGTGGGATGAGAGTCAGGAACTCGATTTCATCACCTACTACCAGTCGGAACTGGATCAGCGGGTGGTGGCCGCCATGCAGCAGTACTGGGCAGATGTGGGCATTGACGTGAGTGTGGCCCATATGGACGGTCCCACGTTTGTGTCCCGTTTCTACGAAGAGCCGGATTTCGATCTGGGCTATGGATGCTGCGGCGTCGCCCTGCCCTTTGAGTACCCGCGCTACTCCTGCAGCAACCTGCCGCCGGCGGGCTACAACGGATCGCAGTACTGCAATGCCGAGATAGACGAAATGGTGGCCCAGTCCCTGGTGGAGCCCAACGCGGAAGTGCGCCAGGCCATGTGGCATGAAATCAGTGAGATCACCAACGACGAGTTGTTGCATCTGACGCTGTTCCAGCAGGATCGCCGGCATGCCATCAACAAGAACGTCTGCAATTACCAGTTCCGGCAGTGGACCAATATCGTATGGCCCGCCCGGCATCCGGAAACCTGGTATCTGGCGGAATAACGCCTGCGCCACAGGACCTCGTTCCTGTGGCCAGGGTCCGGGCGGGAAGATGCGCGGCCGCGCCTTCCCGCCCGGAGGGCCGCGCCTGCGCCCCGTCGCCCCAGGCCTGCCCGCCTTCCCTTTGTATCCTGGCATGGCGGACACGCCCCGTCGGCTCCGGGTCCTGGGGATGCCGGGGGCCAGGGATGATGGCTCCCGGTTCTTCGCGCATGGGGCGTGAGGAGACCCCCGTCTGGGGCCTGGCCCCGGGCACCACAACGCGTCGGCGCGGACGTTTTATGACCCTATGAATCGCTACATCATCCGGCGCATTGTGCATGCGCTCCCGGTGTTGCTGGGGATCACCATCATTACATTCACCTTCACCGAGCTGGCGCCCGGGGATGCGGTGTCCTCCATGATCCTGGAACAGCAGGAAGGGCTGACCGGGGATCTCGACATTGCGACCCTGCGGGCCGCCTATGGCCTGGACAAGCCGCCGCCGGTCCGCTACTGGCAGTGGATGACCAACCTGTTGCAGGGCAACATGGGCGTGCGCATTCGCAGCCGCGTCCCGGTCGCGGAAGAAATCGGTCGCCGCCTGCCGGCCACCATCCAGCTCATGCTGACGGCGATGGTGCTGTCCCTGTGTCTGGGCATCCCCCTGGGTACCCTGTCCGCCCTCCGGCAGTATTCGCGCCTGGACTACCTGATGACCACCTTTGTGTTTGTTGGCATTTCCATACCGGGCTTCTTTGCGGCCCTGGCGGTCATCTACCTGTTTGCCGTGAAACTGCCCCTGTTTCCAACGGGCGGCTACTCGACGCCCGGGCAGGAATATGGTTTCTGGGGCATGCTCCAGGATCACCTGACGCATCTGGTATTGCCGGGGGTGGTGCTGGGGATCGAGAGTACGGCCGCCATCATGCGCTATACCCGCTCCAGCATGCTGGAAGTGATTCGCCTGGACTACATTCTGACGGCCCGCGGCAAGGGGCTCAAGCCGTATGCGGTCATCGTGCAGCATTCCCTGCGCAATGCCCTGTTGCCCGTCCTGACCATCCTGGGCCTGCGGCTGCCCGACCTGTTTGGCGGGGCCATCATTATTGAAACCATCTTCAACTGGCCCGGTATGGGGTTGCTGTACATGGATGGCGTCACCACCCGCGACTATCCCCTCATTATGGGGATGGTGCTGATCTCGGCCATCCTGATCGTGGTGAGCAACCTCATCACCGATATTGCCTACGCCGTCGCCGATCCGCGCATTCGCTATGAGTAACTCCCCCCGTGCTGCTTCCGGGATGGAGGCACAATTGACCGCCTTGCCCCCGGCCGACTCGCCCGGACAACGGGCGTTGCGCCGCTTCCTGAGCCATCGGCTGGCCGTGGGCAGTATTCTGTTTATTGTGGTGATGGTGATTGTCATTTTCCCGCTGGCGCCTGTGGTGGCGCCCATTCACCCGCATCGGATTGATCTGCGGGAAGTGGGGCAGGCGCCCAGTCTGGCCCATCTCCTGGGTACCGACTTGACGGGACGCGATGTCTGGAGCCGTCTGGTCTATGGTGGCCGGGTGTCCATCTCGGTGGGCTTGGTCGCAGTTCTCATCTATACCTCGATCGGCCTGGTCGTCGGATGTTTGGCCGGCTATATCGGGGGTTCCACAGATACGGTGATTATGCGCATCACGGATACCGTGATGGCGTTTCCGGTGATCGTGATCCTGATCAGCGTGGTGGCCATCATTGGCCCCGGCCTGTTCAACTCCATGCTGGCCATCGGCTTTATCGGCTGGACGGGCATCGCCCGTCTGACGCGCGGCCAGATTCTGTCCGTGCGCGAAATGGATTTCGTGCTGGCGGCCCGCTCCGTGGGGGTATCCCGCTTTCAGGTGTTGCGGCGTCACGTCCTGCCGGCCATCATCGCCCCGATTACGGTAGCTGCCAGCTTCGGCATGGCGGGGGCCATTCTAACGGAAGCGGCGCTGAGTTTTCTGGGCCTGGGAGTGCAGATTCCGGTACCCAGCTGGGGCAACATGCTGAATCAGGCCCAGTCGATTGAGATTATCGAGAAGTATGTCTGGCTGTGGATACCCCCCGGCTTCATGATCAGCGTCACGGTGCTGGCGGTGAATTTTATCGGGGATGGCTTGCGCGATGCCCTGGACCCGCGCATGACGCTGGACTGAGACACCCTGCCGGAAAGACATACAGGGCGGGAGACTCGGGACCTGCCTGTCCTGCAGTGGCTACAGGACAGGGTAGCGGCTATGGCCGGTGTGGCACCGGCGGCTTCCTGTCCTTCGGAACGGTCTGGCCTGGCGGACCCAAGCCTGCCATGACCGGAAGCACACCACAAGCGACGATTTGCCATTGCCGCCCTAACTTGGATATGCGTACGGGCGGCTTCCATCCGGACCTGCCCCCATGATCTATACTACAATAAGACAGTCGGGGTCAGGGACAGGCGATGGGACAACTGCACGACAGTCGGTACAAGAAGCTGCACCAGCAGCACGCGGTCATGCTGGAATGGTCCCGGCATGTCAGTACCGTGCTGGATCTGGGGGAGGTGGTGCCGGACTCCCTGCGGGTGCACACGCCGGCCTTTACGGACGATCGGCTGCATTCCCGGCTGGCGGATGGGGGCTGGGAATTCCGCACGGAGCGGGAAGCGCATTTGCTGTTGATGTCCGAATACCAGGCCACCCGGGATCCCATTCTCCATTTGCGTCAGTGCCACTACGCCCTGAGCCAGTTGATCGCGGGCTACGAAGCGCGGCATTTTCGTGTCCGGGAGGGATTTCCGGCGCCGATTGTGGTGGCGTTGTATACGGGGGCGGAGCCGCATCAGCCCAAACCGGTCCGAGGACTTGATCGGTCGTCACCAGCGGCACCTGTTTCACCTGAAGCTGCCGACCTTGCACTTGGATATGCTGCACATGCCGGCCGAGGAAATTCCGGACCGGGCCTTGTTGCGCACGATTTTTCAGGTGGAACGGGAGCGGCTGCCCCGTCCAGCCATGGCGCAGCTGGCGGCATTTCTGCAACAGTCCACGGACAGCGACCTGAACCGGGCGCTGGTGATCTTCGGGGCGGCGAGCCTGGCGCGGTGGGCGGGGACGGTGGATGCCGCGGGTCAGCCTCTGCTCCAGGAAGAGGATTTGGCACGGATAACACAAGCAGGAGAGTTGGTCATGCAGGCGGAAGTACTACAGAAGTATTTGGACGACCTGATAGCCCAAGGGGAAGCCCGGGGGATAGCCCAGGGAGAAGCCCGGGGGATAGCCCAAGGGGAAGCCCGGGGGATAGCCCAAGGAATAGCCCAGGGGGAAGCCCGGGGGATAGCCCAGGGAGAAGCCCAGGCTAAACGGGAAGCCTTGATGTCCCTGGCCCGAATTTTCTGTACCCCGGAGCAATTGGCGGCCTTTGTGCAGGAACTGGACCAAACCCCCAGTGCCGACTGGCCCGGGACCGATGAGGTGTACTGGCGGTTTGGGCCGGACCACCAGGCCGGGG